>JAYPBG010000544.1:1270-2021 GCA_038124075.1 Gammaproteobacteria bacterium | reverse complement strand
GACATAGACGTGCTCCTTGTCGGGCGCAATCGATACTTGGGTCGAATGGATCGAGAAGTTGATATAGCCTCGATCCATATACCAAGAGCGCAACGTCTCCAAATCCCCCGAGAGGCGCTCACGAGCATATTTATCATCGCCTTTTATAAAGGACCAAAAGTGCGTTGATTTCAACTGAAAGAGCTCCAGCAATGCTTGCGTTGTAAAGACCGAGTTGCCCACGATATTGATCTGTTGAATCGCGGCCGCTTGACCCTCATAGATCTTAATCTCTAGCGCGACCCTGTTGCGCGGCTGCGCCACCACGTCCGCTTCCACCTTGGCACCATAACGACCTTGAGCAACATACTGCCGCTCCAACTCTAAACGCATGCGATCAAGCATGGCACGCCGAAAGACGCTCCCTTTTTCCAACCCTGCCTGTTTCAACCCTTCCAGTAACTGCTCACTGTCAATGGCTTTGTTACCACTGAGCTCAATGTTGCTGATCGATGGCCGCTCAGCAACAACAACGACCAGCACATCGCCATCACGCTGAGCTTGAAGGTCATCAAAGTTTCCACTTTGAAACAGCGCATCCAGTGACTGAGCAACACGCTCTGCTGTGACAATATCACCCTCATTGATGCTCAACGAGCTATAAACGACCCGAGCAGGCAGCCGTTGCAAGCCATTCACTTTGATCTCTTTCGCAACAAAAGGCTCAAAGGTCAGCTCCGCACGCAGAGATGACGAGAACACAACCAACAAG
>JAYPBG010000544.1:0-1260 GCA_038124075.1 Gammaproteobacteria bacterium | reverse complement strand
GCCTAATACCGCTGTCCAGGCACATCTCAATGTCCGCATAAAAGCCCGTGCCCGAAAAGAAGAGAGGCTCTGATGAGAAACCCTTGTTGATAACATCGATCTGACTGCAATCCAAAATACGACCATAAAGTGACATAACTTACTGTGAATTAATCTATATATTGGCATACTGCCCCTTGCATCCATGTTCTCAACTATTGAGCGAGCCTAACAATATCATTATAAAACGCCACAAGCATAAACATCGCAAGCATCGTGAGCCCTAAACTGACCCCCGCTTGCTGAATACGCTCTGACAGTGGTTTTCCCCTGACCATCTCAAAACATGCGAATAAAATATGCCCACCATCCAGCACTGGGATGGGTAACAAATTTAACACACCAAGACTGATACTCAAGTAGGCAAGAAAACTGAGAAAGGGTTCCACACCGTAGCTCGCTGTATCACCCGCAATTTGGGCAATGGTGATGGGGCCGCTCAAATTATCGACAGAGACCACACCCACGATCATCTTCCCGATGGTTTTAAAAATGATCACGATCAACTGATGGGTTTTGTCGATAGCTTCACCCATCGCTTCAAATACACCGTAGCGTACAACACGGTGCATCTCAGGTGGGTAGTCAACCGGTTGCGTTCTCGCCCCTATTCGACCAACACGCTTGCCCTCTTCGACTTCAACACTGTTGGGCGTCACCGGCAGTACGATCTGAACCCCCTCTCGCTCCAATGTTACATCAAGGGTTTTTTCTGGGTTCGCCTGAACGACGTTAACCCAGTCAATCCAACGCTTAATCGGCTCACCATCCACAGCCACAATTAAGTCATTAGGCTTTAAACCATCACGCTCTGCAGCATACCCCGGCACCACCTCATCAATCACCGGCGGCATTGCAGGCCTAAAGACCGTCAGCCCTAAGCTTTGTAGGGGCGAGTCGATCTCCTTCGCACCCAAAAAGCGCTCTACTGACACACGGTATGTCCGCGGTACATTAGAACCCTGAGCCGTTGCGGTGATCTCTATGGTGCCTGAATCACCTATGCGCTCCACCAACGCATAGGTGACGCCTTCCCAATCCGTGACTTTTTGACCGTCAACCGCAACGATCTCAGCCCCTCTGTGCAAACCTGCCTGACCGGCTGGGGATTGAGGATCTACATCACCCAAGGTGGGCGTCAGTCCCGTAATGCCGTATACGAAGAGCACCCAATAGTCCAGTACAGCCACAAGCAAATTGTCCAGAGGTCCTGCCGCCATT
>JAYPBG010000543.1:0-2023 GCA_038124075.1 Gammaproteobacteria bacterium | reverse complement strand
GTTGTCGTCTCCAGTGTCTGGAATGTAGAGTGTGAATAATTCACATTTTTTCTACCACTGTTTTTACTTCACTTTTTGAGCATCAGCGCTAAGCTTACAATGAGTATTTGCACATGATATGATGCAAGCCATTTATAAGATACCTGAGAGAGAACGAACCTATGATGCCGCCAAATAGTACTGATAGAACGTATATGGCCAATAGAGCCACTCGACATTCGGGTGGCTTGGAACGTTTTTTATGTACAGTCTTTCCAGGCTCTGTTAGAGGTGAGCATCTTAACTTTAAATTTTCCTCTTTAGCGCTAGCGTTTACCCTGCTTTTATTTTATTCAATACCCGGGAGTGCAATGTCCATGTTTAAACCTATGATCATGTTTTCAGAGGTCCGCGGAACGGTCGTCGAAAATGGAAAACCCGTCGAAGGGGCGCAAGTCGTTCAGCAATATCAGTGGTCTTGGAACGATAAAACTTATAAAAGTACCGTTAAGACGGACCGTAACGGGTAGTTTAGTTTTCCTACAGCGAGCCAATCCTCTCTCTTTGCTAAGATTATGCTGCATCAGCCTAATATTACTCAAGAAATGTTTATTAAACACAATGGTGCTATGTATGAAGCCTGGTTATTGGGTAAGTTGGATTACAGTAATTTATCAGAATTGAATGGTAGAGAGGTTGATCTGGTCTGTGAGTTAACGGAAGTACCCAATAAAGATGATGGGTTTTATGGAATCTGTCGTTTAAAAAAGAAAAACTAGACATTACTTTATTCAGCTCACGTGAACACTCAATCCAAATTCTAAGGTTTTTATAATGCTAAATTTATCCCCTGAAAATGCCGCCAAAATCGCGAAAAATGTCTATTTCATTGAAAATAAAGATTTAAACAGGGCGTTAAATATGAGTGACAATCTAGGCAAACAGACAAGGACAGCCATAACAAAAACAGACAAAGACAGCCATAAAACTAGGAAACCAAGGGGTGAACAGACAAGGACAGCCATAAAACTAGGAAACCAAGAAGGGCGATAAATGATCAGGGTGAGGTGCTTGCATCTCATCTGTTCACGTCTAAGCCGTAGAAAAGAGGTAAAGTAGTGATATCTATATTGGTAAAAGGTGGATGAACTTATTGAGGCGCCGCTTCAAGCGGCGGTTTTTAAGGTCTTAATGGCCTTGATCGATTCGATGGGATAGTTGGGGTCAGTTTGGAAGAGGGTGTGAGGCGCTATGAAAACGCCTTCAAACCACCCTTGACCCATTTTTTATCAGCCATTTCTTTATGGCGGGCCATGGACGCCTTATTGCCTGATACAACCGAAAACATGCTGCCGTATTTTTTGATTGAGGTGGCCCATCGATCCGCTTGAATGCCTAAACGATCGAGCAGGGGTGGCGTATCTTCATGGATGAAGCCTTTCTTGTCATGCCTTATCACTCGCCCGGTCTCTTCAACTAACTGTAAATAGTCTTCAAATGAGAATGGAATGCAAGGTTCGAGATTTGAATGAGCTGCGTCTTCAAAGTTTAACAGGGGTGCTTTGGGTAGGTCAGTGTTTGGAAAAGGGGTTGAGTTCTTCTTTTTATTTTTTTGAATCAGTGCGGCACTCTGTTTGTTTAATCGGTTTTTGATTTTATTTTTGCGTTGATTGGTTTTTTTGGAGCGATGACTTAACGACTCTAAGTGCTTGAATAGTCTGCTCTGAAGGGAGGTGAAATCAGAGGATTCGCTGCTTTTTGCAAGGTTGGCGCGAATAGGGTTGAGGTCTACATAGGTCATGCAAGCCAGTAGGGCGGTCTCATCCAGTAAGGCTTGGCTTTTAAAGCGGCCTTCCCAAAAGCGGCCCGAGCAGTTGTCCTCTTTATTTGCTTGTCTGGCGATGGTTTCGTTCATACAGCGCATGAACCAACTGATATTGCTGAGTCGTTTGCGCCAAATGGGGAGTAGGGCGTCAAGTATTGCCTGTTCAGCATCATTAAGCGGTTTATCGTTGATCCATTCAGTGACGACGGCCGGGCCTTT
>JAYPBG010000542.1:0-2030 GCA_038124075.1 Gammaproteobacteria bacterium | reverse complement strand
TGCTTGACCAGCACGTTGCCCTCTCCCTTCGAGGCTATGGACAAACCTACCAGGTTTAGTTCTCCCAAGTTTTCTACCAGCACGCAGACCTTGAGCCTTACGGTTACGCATGAAGCGACCGACTCTATTACCCTTCTGCTTTGCTCTTAATTGATTTTTTGTTAGTTTCTTACCTCGGGGGCGACGAATGTAGGGGAGACCACCGCCTCCACCAAACTTAGACTTATCTTCGTGACCCTTTCCTTTCTTTCCAAGGACTACCCTTGTCTGTTGTACCTGAGTCATGAAGAAGAACTTCTTCCTGTTTCTCAGGTAAGTTAGATACTCATGTTCAGTATCCAACATCTGATTGGCACTCTTAGCTACCGAGCTAACTGGTTTGACCAGTTTGCCCCCTAGTAGTCTGTTAAGTGCCGTACGTTTGATCATTTACGTTTGCGTTTTTCTTCTTCGATGCGGTCTCTTTCATCTTGTAGATGCTTAGCAAGCAAGTTCACGTAAATGTCCCTCTCCCAAGGGATCATATTTTCAATATCTGTCAATGTATATTTATGATGCTGTACGAGGGCGAAGTTAGTCGTATAGAACCTTTCCAACCCTTCTTGGAAGAGGCTTATCCGAAAAAATTAATCAGTCCTTCGATAACAGTTGTAGTCTCTACTCCAGTATTAGGATTCTTGACAGCAATCGTATGACTCAGTTTGGGCATGGTGTCAAAGAAGTTCTGAACCTTCTCAAACTGTTCGTTAGTAAGAGTCTCCAACCATTCTTTTGCTTCTTCTGGTGTAAAGTCACCACAATCTTCACCATTAGCAAAGACGCGATCAATACATGCTGCTACCAGCTCATATGGATCAGGTTCTTCTTCCATGATGTTGACCTTGGCAAAGTAGTCAAGGTTTGGATACTTCATGACAGCAACAATGTCGTCTGTCAGTTTGATCTCACTCTCATGACCCTCAGGGAAGACTACCTTTACAGATTCCACAGGGAATGTGACAGGTACCTTCACCTCTGGATCATCATCACAAGGTACTTCAATCTCAATCGTTTCTTGTACAGAACGACCACGAAGTTGTAGGAAGATATACTCTACGTCAAACAGAGCGAGGTCTTCCATTTTGAACCGTGAGTGAATACAGTTCTTGAAGATCTTGGTGATAGCATCAATGATCTGTGTTTCATTTTCACTTTCCATTGCCAGGATGAGAATCTTTTGCTCTCTCACCAGGAATGGACGATACTTAAGTTTCTTCTTTGATGAAGGGACAACCAACTCATAGGTTGGAGTGCTAATTTCAGGAAGGGGCATAATTAATCAGATGTTTTCAGCTGCTTCGGAGGAGTGATGCGGGTGCTGTACTCATAGTACATGCCCACGGACAATTTGACCACCTGACTAGAGGCAGCACTATATGGTATTGATGATACCATGTATGGGTATGCTTTGACAAGCTGTATGTGGAAGTTATCGTAGTTGGAACCATCAAACTTCTCATACTTTCTGATCTTCACATCGCACACATAATCATTGTAGAAAGAAGTAGCAAATGCTTGCTTCTCTTTCTTAGCAAAGACGGGACCATAAGGATCACCAGCGAAACTAGCACCTTCAAAGTTACCTGCGATGTAATCCTGCCATGCGTTGAAGAATCTCATCGGTGTGGAGTTGACGTCCAGGATGAACGACAGATCCATCTCATTATATACCTTCGCCATGGCGGGTTTCATGTTGATACCCTTTTTGACACCACGAACATCCTGAGATGTCATGTTGACACCAGGAATCTGTACCTCATTGGCGAGCATACTGATCAACTCACCATCGAGTCTAGCAGTTTTCCCACCAGGATCGGGAGGAGTAGTTGCCCGTGCCAACCAGTCACCAAGACTCGGCTTCCCACCTTTGAAGGCAGGTTGAGGAGGGAAAGAAAACTCAATGTCATACAGGTTACCGCTGCTGATCGAGTTGTTAATCTTTGTTAAAAATGTGGTAACTGCTGGGATACCCATAAATACCCATATAGGGG
>JAYPBG010000541.1:0-2032 GCA_038124075.1 Gammaproteobacteria bacterium | reverse complement strand
GGATATTGTCGAGCCCTACTTCATTCACCGTTACTTTGAAGCCAGTGCCACCCTGTTCAAAGAGGGTGGACATGGACAGTCCGTCTGCTTCGTTATCGAAGGTGAACTCGACGTATACAAAGCAGATCAACAAGGTAAAAGCGTGCACCTTGCCGTATTAAAAAAGGGGGACTCTGTCGGGGAGATGTCGATCATCGACGGACGCACTCGCTCGGCCACCATCCGCTCTCGAACAATAGGCTCTTTAATCATACTTAAACGAAGCAATTTTGATGAATTAGTCGATGGTCACCCTGAGATTGGCATCAAGATCCTTAAGGGTCTTTCGAGAATATTGAGTGAGAAGCTGCGAAAAACATCGGACACATTCAGTAAGCTGGTATCAGAATAGGCAGCGGCCTACCCCCACTCTTTTAGCATCCATTCGCTGATAGCATTCAACTGGTTACTGCTGCAATCCATAAAACACTCGAGCGGTGATTTTCCTAAGAAAAGCGGGTGAGTATGCTCCTGCCGGAGCCACGCCTGAAGCAGTTGGTGAGTCGTGTAACGGTTCATCAGTAACTTATTCACGGCCAAAAGATAGCTCACTTTTTCAAGCTGAGCCTCCGTCAACACCAAATCCTGCCAGCTGGATTTCCACCCTGCCATCGCATGAAGCCCCGAGAGCCCCAACAGGCGTCCGATTTCATTATGATCCATACCCCAAGCATCAGCAAACCGCATAAAGGTGCGCATATAGCGCCGGCTCATAAGTGTGCGCTCGTGTAGTTGCTTTACTTCATAAGAACGGTGTGGCCTCATACGTTTCCTTCTTTTTTTAGCTTTTTGCCATAATGACACATTCGATGCACTCATTTTGGCGGACATTTTGACGGACACTTTGTTATAATTTTAGCCTATTTAACCGCCAGAAAAAGCTATTTCTAACGATTCAAAATACTCTTTCGCTATGAGCCAAGCGATTTTATTCATGAATAATATTAAAGGGCGACCATAGAGGCTACAGAAGGGCTGGGCTATATCGTAGCGAGTAGCACCGGAAAAAAGTGGAGCAGAATATGCAGTACGGCCGCAGCCAACAAACCCGCCAGGATATCATCTAACATAATACCCAGACCACCCGAGACCCGCTTATCCACCCAGCGGATTGGCCATGGTTTGGCTATGTCAAACAGACGAAAGAGCGCAAAGCCAAGCGTGACCGTAATCAACGACGGAGGCACCAGAATCATGGTAATAAAATAACCCACAAACTCATCCCAAACGATCCCTCCATGATCATGAACACCCAGATCACGGGCTGTCCGGCCGCAAAGATAGATGCCCACCACGGCGCAAAACAGGGTAATCACCAAGTAGAGGGAGAGAGGCATTTGAACAAGAAGAGCATAAAAAGGGAGCGCGGCCAATGTGCCCACCGTACCCGGCATCTTCGGGCTCAACCCAGAGCCAAACCCAAAAGCCAATAGGTGAATCGGATTTTTCAAATTTGGTTTCGCATCAGGCTTCATCGTTTACCACGCTGTTCTTTGTGAAGTGCTCATAGCCAACACCTGCTTCATGGTGATCGTTATCTCCAAAAAGCGCGGCTTGCAACTGATGCGCTTTTGCACCCTTATGGTACAGAGAGATTGGGTGAACCGTCTCTGCACAACTGAGCGATTTAATGCGGCCAATAGAGGTGATCGCTGGAACATCGTCCCTATGCGCGACCTTGGCCTGAAGCTCACTCCAACAGCAGGCATCGAGGGTGAAGAGAAGCTCATAATCATCACCAAAGGTCATCGCGGTTGTTATAGCCTCCTCTTCCGAACAGCGCGTTAGCAAACCAGGATAGACCGGTACCCGATCCAGCTCTATATCCGCTGCGCAGTTCGATGCTTCACAGAGGTGCTTTAAATCACCGAGCAAGCCATCGGACAGGTCGATGCATGAGGTTGCATACTGTTTTAGCAACCGACCCAACTGAACACGCGGTTCAGGACGGTTGAGCCTGGAGAGCGCCCCGTCATCTTGCTCACCCTTATCG
>JAYPBG010000540.1:0-2033 GCA_038124075.1 Gammaproteobacteria bacterium | reverse complement strand
AATTGTTAACCCACCCATCATACCTTATTAGAAAACATGCGACTAAAACATATGCTAACCAAGTGGCACAAGAGAGGGATGAGCAAGCCGCTTTAGAAAAAATTAGAGACGCCTCCGATAAATTGATCAAGAAACGCCCAGAATCGATTTATCAATTTTCAAAAAGAATCCTTCTTCCCAACAAGAAAGCATTAACCAAACTGGATTGGAAAGACCTTGAAAGCATTATTAGCTTAACTATTGAATATAATGGTAAATATTTAAAGAAAAATAAAAGAATTGAACAAAATATCAGACTTCATTTACCTCTCTGCTGGATTAAGAAAATTGATCATGACACAGATGGCTCAAATGATTTTGCTCTTAACAAATCGTTGACACTTTTAAAAATGATCGGTTATCCAGAAGAACCCGCTTGGATATGCAAAGATGCAGAGGCGAGTTTAATAAGCTCTATTGATAAGTGCACCATTTCAGCACTAAAAAATGATGTTATTCTTAATGATATTGGATTAATAACGTCTAAGAAAACCAAAAAATTTGGAGATACCTTAAATAATGCCATCATTACCCGCATACAGAATAATGCTGATAACGATAACGATAATGATAATGATAATGATAGTGAAGCTTCCAATATAGATAAGCAGCTATGGCGCTTAAAGGACTTTATTGAAAATGGCGTTCATTCGCTTTCAACCTATACCCCTCCCATCATAGTAGACAACTCTCTTATCGACTTAAACATTAAAGAACCATGGGAGCATGCACGCAAAAATTATCAAAGCGATGATCAAATAAGCGAAAGTCTCAAACGTACAGCCATTATACGATTTGTTGAGCTTTCATATCAGTATAAGAAGCACGAAATCCTGATGAGCCTATTCAACACTTCTAATCAACAACTGTGCGATCAGATTCTAAGAATTAACGAGATCAGTGGTAGAGTAAAAGATTTTCCCTATATTGCAACTGATCAACAGCTGAGCCAATACCTTGAGTGTAAGGCACTAAAGGAATATGCGGAAAAAGAGATCAAACGGCGTGAATCGAACAAACAGAGCCTCGAGAATATAAAAGCTATACCTTATGCTACTGCATCGGCCCTCTATAAGGGTGGCGCCCGGACTGCTCAATTTATGTCAACAAGCATGGTTAGCGCTGCAACGGCAACCGCTAAAGGCGCTGTAGTACTGAGTAAAGGCACCGTCAAAGGCGCTGTAGTACTGGGTAAAGGCACCGCTAAAGGCGCTGTAGTACTGGGTAAAGGCTCGGTGGGCATGACCAAAGCAACCACTCGTGCAGCCGTTAATCTCTCTAAAGCCACAGTTTTGACTACTACTACAGCTGCAATTGCAACTGCTAATATAGCAACACTTGCTTTAATAGGAGTAATTAATGGCAGTATGCTACCTTTCACTTATGCTGCATCTCAAGTGAATTCACATGTCAAACATCACCGTGATCAAACTGAATTAAATAACATATTCACTCAAGATCTGTCTCACAACGATTTAGTAGAGATCGCTAGAGGCAGCAATATGGAAAAGCTAAAAAATCATCTAAAGCGTAACATTGATCTTAATCAGCATGATATAAAGGGCCTTTCTATTGAAACCTTACAACAGCGTTCACGCAAACAGCTTTCAAAAAACAGTAAGATCGATACCGAACTCGTCAATGCATTAGAAACGTTATCTGCAGATACAGGGCTTACATATAGTGATCGAACAAGCATAGGCCTACACTTGATTGAATGTCTAACCAGAAATTGGGAGACGGATAAATTTGATGATAGTAGTAGTGCACTTGATACTTTAATCAATATCAACGACTCTCCTGATGACCGCTACCTTATAGATGTACGTAATGAAGCAAAAGGCGCTTGTTTCACAGATGGTGGGCAACATACATCCGCTATTATTAAATTGCTTAGCATCAAAGGAAGTACAATTAACTCACTGTCAACACATGTGCGCAACATGGATGACCAGGCCCGAATTAAACTCTATCAATCTATCATATCAATAAAA
>JAYPBG010000539.1:0-2039 GCA_038124075.1 Gammaproteobacteria bacterium | reverse complement strand
ACGTTCAAAGATTGGCGAAGATAGATTTAGACGTGAACATGGTTGTGAGTTTATTACCAATGACGAAACACTTATTAGTAACTTAAAACTTCCTTTAATATTTGGTACAGATGTATTACGCAAAGAAGGACAAGTGCGTTGGTACGACAACTGTAAAGAAGGTAAAACATATGTACTTGGATTAGATCCAAGTTTGGGTACAGGTGGAGACAATGCCGCTATACAAGTTTTTGAATTGCCAGAGATGAAACAGGTTGCAGAATGGCAACACAATAAAACACCAGTACAAGGACAGATTCGTATACTACGAGACATATGTTTGAGTATACAAGAACAAACTAAAAACAAAGCAGAAATATATTGGAGTCTAGAAAACAACACACTTGGTGAAGCCGCACTGGTTGTTGTTAGAGAAATGGGCGAAGAAAATATACCTGGTACGTTTTTAAGTGAGCCAAAACGTGCAGGTACGCAACGCAGGTATAGACAAGGTTTTACAACCACACACAAAACAAAATTAACAGCATGTGCTAAGTTTAAAAGTTTTATTGAAAACGACAAAATGAAACTACAGAGCAATAACCTAATAAGAGAAGTAAAAACATTTGTTGCTAGAGGATCAAGTTATGCCGCCAAAGAAGGCGAAAAAGATGATCTAGTAATGGCAACTATGCTCGTAGTTCGTATGATAAACACTATTGCACACTATGATGACAATGTGTTTAATGCTGTACAAGATTCGTTTGATGACGGAGAGAGTTTAGGACCAATGCCAATTGGCATCATTTGATAAATAACTATATGCTAGATTATAACAGACTAAGTGACGAACTATTTAAGATTATGAAAGGCCGTGGTATGGCAGTAGAGATGTTTACTGCTGAAGGACAACGCACCATTGAGCCAACAGACTCTCGTAGATTTTTTGATAAAAAATCAAACACAATGATCAACGTCGATCAAGACGACAGCGAGATTAAAATTCATCTTAGTCAAAGCGAAGATGTAGACAATGACATGATCAAAGCATTAAAAACGTTTGCTAGTAAGAACATGTTAGAGTTTACAGTTAGAACATACGGCAAAAAACTAGAACCAAAAGATTTTGCACATCAAGGCGCACAGGAGAAAGCAATGCAAGTACAAGAAGGTATTGGCAAGGCTTATGGGAGCCAGAAGTCAAGTTATCAACATTGCGAATCTGCTAAATTGATTATCAGGCACACTAAGCCAGTCAGCGAAGAAGTTAGAGGCTCAAGAAGTAGACACATCAAAGAACTGTTTATTGAGAACTCTCAAGGGGAAAGATTTAAACTTCCTCACACAAGTTTAGCAGGTGGCCGTGCTATGGCACGACATGTAAGTATGGGTGGCACCACACTTGATGAGGTAGGTCAGCAAATTAATTCATTAACAAGCAGAATGCTTGCCTTGAAGGAATTTGTACGATATGCAAGATCAAACAAACTAGTAAGTGAATCAAACGAACAACTGGTTGCTAAAGTAGCACAATCAGCATTGAACATCAGAGAGACTTTAAAAAGGTTGACAAGTTCAAGAAATTATGCTAAAGTAGTAGAAACAATCAAAGAATCACCAGTGCAAATTGATAATTCTAAGATTGATGAATTGAGAGATCAGTTCACAGTTAAAAAGTTTGACGAAAGCCTAGAAGCAATACTTCCGTTTATCGCTAACATGAAAGAAGGTTTTATTCTTGATAGTGACTACGAAGAAATTGCTGATAAGATAGCAAAAGAATATATAGGCAAGCACGGCACAGTTGAACCACAGATACACGTTATTGAAGATATGATTCGTGATGATATCAGTGGCATGGACGATGAATATAAATTTGACATGGAACACTGTGTAGGACTAGTACTAGATAAGATTGCAGGCGCAATGACAGGGATGGAAACTATTGAACCAGACATGGACGCAGTATTTGACTCTAAATTTGACGCTTCAGGAATTTTGTTCAAGTAGAACAAAAAAGTGGTTGACAGATCACTATAAACTCTGTTATATTAATGCAC
>JAYPBG010000538.1:0-2043 GCA_038124075.1 Gammaproteobacteria bacterium | reverse complement strand
CGTATGATATCCAGGGCGTCGCGTTGGATGAGCTGGATGTAGAGGTCACAGAGTATGATGTTAACCCGCAGCTGCTCACGCTTGAGCCGTTAGATGCCGATGACGTTGAGCCATTAAAAGAGACGCTGTATACCCATCTTTTTCGCTCGCTCTGTCCGGTGACAGGGCAGCCCGATTGGGCGAGCATCATGATACGCTATCAAGGTGCAGCGATAAGCCATGAAGCGATGCTAAAATATCTGCTCTCCTATCGAAATCATGCCGGTTTTCATGAGCACTGTGTGGAGTCCATTTTTATGGATATTATGCGTGCTTGTCAGCCTGAGGGGTTGACGGTGGTGGCGTACTATACACGCAGGGGCGGTATTGAGATTAATCCATTTCGTTCGAACTTTGAAGCAGCGGATATGAATAACTTGCGTATGCCGAGGCAGTGATCGGTTTTTTTTCATGCCAGCTGTTCTATGCTAATTGCTCTATGAAAATTGCTAATCATGCCAAGTAATTTTTATTTGCGACTAACAGCTTTTCGATTTTATCAGCAGGTTGTGGTTTACTCAACCAGTAGCCTTGAATTTGATCACAGTGTCTCTCTTTTAGGAAATCGAGCTGTGCTTTAGTCTCCACCCCTTCAGCGGTCACGTGTAGATTTAAACTGTGTGCCATTGCAATAATTGCTTCAACCACGGCTTGTGCATCAGGGTCTGTTTCAATATCTCTCACAAAACCACAATCAATTTTTAGTTTATCGATAGGGAGGTGTTTTAAGTAGGCTAAAGAGGAGTACCCCGTTCCAAAGTCATCGATGGATAGGTGAATCTTGCGCTCTTGAAGATATTGTAAAATCTTTGAAGAGGTTTCTGTGTTTTGCATGATGGAGCGCTCAGTGAGCTCCAACTCTAGACAATCAAAACTGAATCCAAGCGTTTCTGGAATGGCATCAATCCGTTGAAAAAAATCAGGGTCTTTAAATTGTCGAGAAGAGATATTGACCGCCATGCGTGCGGGGTGAAACCCTGACGCTTGCCAAGCTTGATATTGCTTGCATGCTGTTTTAATGACCCACTCTCCAATGGGGATGATCAGTCCGGTCTCTTCAGCCAGAGGAAGGAAGTCTGAAGGTGAAATGAAGCCAAATTTATTGGATTGCCAACGAATTAAGGCTTCAAAACCACATATTTTTCCACTTTTTAAATCAAGTTGAGGTTGGTAGTGTAGGATAAATTCATTTCGCTCTAATGCTTTTCTTAGTGCCGATTCAATCATCATGCGCTTTTCTGCGCTTTTGCCCATTGAGCTGCTGTAGAGCTTGAAGTTGTTTTTTCCTGCTTCCTTTGCGCTATACATTGCGGTGTCGGCATACTTAAGTAATTCGGATAAATGAATGCTATCTTGGGGGTACGAGCTGATGCCAATGCTTGCTGTAATCACCAGCTCATGCCCTTCAAGGTAAAAGGGTGTTGAAAGGCTTTCTAAGATTTTTTTTGCTATTATTTCTGAGTCATGAGTGCTTTTGATCTCGTCGAGTAAAATGGTAAATTCATCCCCCCCCATTCTCGCGATAACATCTGTTTTCCTTCGCATGCAGTCGTTCAGTCTTGAGGCAACCTTTTTCAATAATAGATCCCCAATATGATGCCCCAGAGAGTCATTGATGATTTTAAAGCGATCAAGATCTATAAAGATGATTGCAAATTTTCGTTTGTGTCGCTTGGCACGCTCGAGAGCTTGTTCAATTTTTTCGTTATAGATGCGCCTGTTGGCTAATCCGGTTAATTCATCTATAGTAGCTAGCTGTGTTATCTCTTTGTTTTTCTGGCGTAGTCGAGCATTGGCGTCATTCAGTTCCATTGAGTTCAAGTCAATCGTGCGCTCTAACAGTTGCTTCTCTTGATCGTAAAACCCGTATGCTTGATCAATGGCGCCCAGGAGATCTTGAAACGCCTCTGACTGAAAACGAGGGTCCGTTTCATGCGACTTTCCTAGGTGCAATTTAAGTTGTCGCTTTAGCAGCCGATGCATGTTGACTTACGCTTCGTATAG
>JAYPBG010000537.1:0-2053 GCA_038124075.1 Gammaproteobacteria bacterium | reverse complement strand
TGCAATATTCAAAATCAGATTATCCAACTATTGTTGTGAGCAAGGACATGCAATCTCTCACTCGCGCAAAAGAGTGGCTTGACCAAAACCAACACCTACTAATAGGTCAAAATGAATACAGCGTTGAATTACAACGTACCCACCAAGAGGCTGCATCTTCTCGAGGCAATGAACTTATTCAGCTTATTCAGGAGAAACAAGCTTCTAATAGCGATCGCAATAGTGATCGATATAGTGATCGATATAGGGACCACTATTGCGATCACGATGAACGTTTTTTCAGAAGTCACTCTAAGAACATAGGCACCATTGATCCAGAAATTTTTGATGGAGTAAGCATTTCAGAGTCTACGCTTAAAACATTATCAGCAGATAGCTATTCCGACCATAAACAATATAGAATTTTTTCAGAGAAATATATTCAACATCTACAAAAATGTGCAACCGACTCCAACGATTATGTAAATACACTTGAAAGTCTATCCAGGAAAGGTCTCACCAAGTTTGTTCCACTTTTAGCCCTACAAGCACTGATTCATCTGCTTAAAGATGATGCACTATTCAAATATATAAAAAAAGACCCCTATCTGCAGATTGCACTCGACGGTACAACCTACCCCACCTTGTCAAAAAATATTTCAAAAAAGCTTTTAAAACGAGACAGTTTTTGGGAGAGCCATTCATTTGAATTGTTAACTCACCCATCATCCCTAATTAGAAAACATGCGACTAAAACATATGCCAAACAAGTGGCACAAGAGAGGGACAAGCAAGCCGCCCTACAAAAAATTAGAGATGCTTCCTATAAATTGATCAAGCAACGCCCAGAATCGATTGATGATTTTTCAAAAAAAATCCTTCTTCCCAACAAGAATGCATTAACCAAACTGGACTGGGAAGACCTAGAAAGTATTATTCGCTTCACTATTAAATATAATGGAAAATATTTAAATAAAAACAAAGTAACCGAAGAAAATATCAGATATTATTTACCTCTCTGCTGGATTAATAAAATTAATCCAGACACAGATGGCTCAGATGATTATGCGCTTAACAAATCGTTGTCACTTTTAAAAATAATCGGTTATCCAGAAAACCCCGCATGGATATGCAAAGCTGCAGAGGCGCGCTTAATACGCTCAATTGATAAGTGCAGCATTTCAGCACTAAAATATGATGTTATTCTTAAGGATATTGGATTAAGAATTTCCAATAAAACCAAAATGTTTGGAGATAAATTAAATAATGCCATCATAACCCGCATACAGAATAATGCTGATAAGGATAATGACGCTTCCAATATGGATAAGCAGTTAGGGCGCTTAAAGGACTTTATTGAAAATGGCGTTAATTCGCTTTCAACCTATATTCGTCCCATCATAGGGGACAACCCTCTGCTCGACTCAAACATTAAAGAACCATCGGAGCGTGCACGTAAATATTATAAAAACGATGTGCAAATAAGCGAAAGTCTCAAACGTACAGCCATTATACGATTTGTTGAGCTTTCATATCAGTATAAGAAGCACGAAATCCTGATGAGCCTATTCAACACTTCTAATCAACAACTGTGCGATCAGATTCTAAGAATTAACGAGATCAGTGGTAGAGTAAAAGATTTTCCCTATATTGCAACTGATCAACAGCTGAGCCAATACCTTGAGTGTAAGGCACTAAAGGAATATGCGGAAAAAGAGATCAAACGGCGTGAATCGAACAAACAGAGCCTCGAGAATATAAAAGCTATACCTTATGCTACTGCATCGGGCCTCTATAAGGGTGGCGCCTGGGCTGCTCAATCAATGTTAACAGGCATCGTTAGCGCTGCAAAAGCAACCGGTCAAGGCGCTGTAGTACTGGGTCAAGGCACGGTGGGCATGACCAAAGCAACCACTCGTGCAGCTGTTAATCTCTCTAAAGCCACCGTTGAGACTACAGCTACCGCTGCAGTTGCAACTGCTAAGACAGCAACAGGTGCTTTAATAGGAATGACCCATAGCAGTATGCTACCTTTCACTTATGCTGCATCTCAAGTGAATTCACATGTCAAACA
>JAYPBG010000536.1:305-2075 GCA_038124075.1 Gammaproteobacteria bacterium | reverse complement strand
AGAGGAGATATTATACTCAAATTTGCGTGACTAACCAGTCCTTCCTAAGAGCCAAGAAAAAAACCATAAAAAACCCTATTAATAGGCGGGCGTGATAACCGATGAAAAAGGTGCTTGTAATAGAAGACTCACCCACATTCAGTGAGTTGGTCGCATATAGTATTAAAGCGATATTTGATTTTCATATTGAGAAAGCGGCTACTCTGGCAGAAGCTAAGTCAATTTTAGCGGAACAGGGAGATTCGTTTTTTTGCGCAACCATTGATATTAATCTGCCTGATGCGATGCCTGGAGCGGCCGTGGAGTTGGTGACGGAGGAGTACCCTCATATTGCCCCCATAGTTATGACGGGTGAGTTGAGTACCGAGTTGCGTGAAGCGATGCTATCCCTTCAGGTTGCTGACTACGTCTGGAAGAAAGGGCAATATAACTTAGATTATGTTGCTCATCTTGTTTTTCGACTCTATAAAAACCCTGGGATAGAGGTGTTGGTTGTTGATGACTCTAAAACCGAGCGTTGTGAGATGAAACACCTTTTAGCTGTTCAGCACTATAAGGTGATTGAGGCAAGCTCGGGTAATGAGGCGTTAGAGCTGTTGAGGGTGCATAAAGCGATCAAGCTGGTGATTATTGATTGCAATATGGAAGGTCTGAGTGGAATTGAGCTCTCGACCATCATTCGAGAGCACTACGCTAAAGATGAGATGGCGATTATCGGCGTATCCAGCTCTGGTTCGAAAAATATGTCCGCAACGTTCATTAAGAGCGGTGCGAATGACTTTTTATCGAGGCCTTTTTTGCCTGAGGAGTTTTTCTGTAGGGTGAATCAAAATATTGATTACATCGACTCTATGGCTGCTCAAAAAGAGGCGAATGACGTAAAAAATTTAGCATTAGGCACTGCGGCGCATGATATTCGTGGGCCCATTGGCGTAATTCAGGGGCTGGCTGAAATGCTGAAACGTGCAGACAATAATAAAGCAAAGCGTGATAAATATATCAACACTATTATAGATACAAGTACGGAGCTGTTAGAGCTTCTTAACAGCTTGCTCAATCTGACAGAACTGGAAGATGGTAATGTTGCGGTCTCTTTAGAAGAGGTTGACCTTTGCGAGCTTGTTAAGCGACGAGTAGAGTTCTACCACTATATTTCTGATAAGAAAAAAATAAAAATAACACCTGAGCTACAGCCCTTGGATAGTATTACGTGTGATCCTACTCGAATAAAGCAGGTTGTGGACAACCTGATCAGTAATGCGATAAAATACTCCCCTATTGATTCGACTGTACAGGTCAAGCTCTTTGAAGAGAGCGGGTGGCAGCATCTTGAGGTGGTGGATCAAGGGTGTGGTATTGATGATTCGAATGTGAATAAACTCTTTTGCGCTTACCAGCGGCTTGGTAATAAAACGACAGCGGGTGAAGGTTCAGCTGGTTTGGGCTTGGCGATTTGTAAAAATTTTATTGAAGCGCATGATGGCCGTATTGGTTATCGGCATGGTGAGACGGGAGGCAGCTGTTTCTATTTTATGCTTCCCAAAAAATAGAACCTATGTACTGTTTTTTCAACTGTCTATTCATGTATGCATCACTTATCCCTATTCGCTGTTTGAACTGTCCTTGAGTTCAAAATAAGCGTCCAGCAGTGCGTTTGCCAGCTTTTTGTGTTCACGGTGCAGGGCGGAACCGGTTTCAGCCTGTTGATGCATTGCAGCGGTTCTGATCTGTAATTCGATGGCAAGGAAAGGAGGGACTATTGAGCGCAGG
>JAYPBG010000536.1:0-295 GCA_038124075.1 Gammaproteobacteria bacterium | reverse complement strand
CGTGCAGTGATTGGTAGTGATTTTTCTTCTCGTTTTTTATGTAATCCTTAAAGCCCTCTTCATCGTATTCAAAGAAGCATAGAATGGAGGGCGCTTCGCAAATGGTGTGTAAGATTTGGTAGCATCTCATCGGTGTGTTGCTGGGTTCGATGATGCGAATGCCGATGGTATCGTGCAGCAGAGGGTGTGGGTCGATGGTATCATGAATTTCACGCCAGTAGCGGTGGATCAATGTTTTAAATTGCTCGTGTGATGTGGACTTGCCAAGGATTGAGTTCAGTTTTTCTGGGGGAAT
>JAYPBG010000535.1:1827-2089 GCA_038124075.1 Gammaproteobacteria bacterium | reverse complement strand
GGCATTATACTCGAAAATCACCAACAAAATAACATCAAATTTAGGTCATACCCTGTTTGGCAGCGTCTATACGATGCTCGAAACCTCTATTGGTGAGCGGGTCGACGTCGTCAGTAGACCAGCCCATAGAGCCACTATTATCGATAATAAGGTGTTGGCTGTAGTCTCCAAGAGATAAAATTTTATTGACTGCGCCGATTGGGGCTTCAATGCTGTTAAGAAACGCATAGAGCACATCAGATGCCCCGACTGTCTCTTCCAA
>JAYPBG010000535.1:0-1817 GCA_038124075.1 Gammaproteobacteria bacterium | reverse complement strand
TCCAAGATGTCATCGGCACAGTTTGTTGCTTCAGACAATTTTATTTCTGCTTCACCCAAGGGTAGTTCCGCATTATGCTCTGCAATTTCATCAGGGCTTGTATAGATGACTAACGCTGTTTCAGGGTTGGGTTCTGTCGTTGCTGGTGCGAGATCACCCTGAGCTCGGGCTTGGTTCTCTTTCCAGGCTATCCACTCAGGGTTGCGCTTATACACACCATTAACTTTTATATTTTTCTTGGGTTCAGTGTTGGGGGCACTGGAAGCCGAACCATATCCATAAGCGCCTCCTGTGCCGCCTGCTCCAGGGGTTACGCCAAAGCTGTTGTGATGATACATATCTTAACTCCTCATTGGTTATTGTTTAAATTGTGCTATGTCTTGTACGACAAGCTTACTGAATGCCTGTACGAAACAAATAGTACACAAGCAATCTTCACTAATTTTTTTGAGTGGTACGAATTGGATGCATTTATATCGTAAGACTGATATCTTAGCAAGCAATAGTTCGGACAGCCCCACTAAAGACATGATGCCATAACACCATTGCATATTAACCAGTAGAGAAGTATGTGATATTATCCACGAGCAACTTTGAGCTCATTGGTTCGCTAAAATCCATTACTCTCAGGAAAGAAGTTGCTCATGGAAGAAGAGGTGATCCATTAACGAAAACGGTTAAAAACTGACCGAGAGGGCTTTATGCTCAATTTGACATCCTAAGCCATAATACAAAAGTCCATTTTTTAGGCAATCAAATAATTAAAAGTTAGAACAAAGCCACCTATGACCACTCACAAGACATCATTCCAGACTATCCTATATCGCTATGAACACGACTGAGCAGGCCCATGCACTGGCCCAAACACTTCATCACGCGTCACAGCTCTACCACGAGGGTCGATACGACGCCGTGATCCCTCTGTGCGAAAAGAGTCTATCGCTGCACCCTGAGCACTGGCCTACCTTATCCCTCCTCGGGCACACCTACCGACAGCTGCAAAAACGTGATCATGCTTTAAACGCCTTTAAAGCCTCACTGCTTATCCAACCCAAACAAGCCCATGCACTGATCGCCCTTGGAGAGCTGCTCGACGAACGGCGACGGTATAAGCAGTCCATCGCCTGTTATACAGAGGCGCTCAACATCGACCCTGACGCACTCCCCGCGCTGCTTAATCTGGTGGCCGCTTATCTTGAAGAGGGCGACCTCACGATGAGCCAAACCTGGGCCCTAAAAGGGCTGTCGCAACAACCTCACCACTTGGGTCTTCTGAACAATCTCATCGTCATTGCGCTTGAACAGGGTGACCTTGAGGCTGCCGAACATCAATTAACACAGGCCTTTGCGCTTAAACCCGACGGTGAAGACCGGGTCAACCTGCTGGTGAACCACGCTCGGCTGCTCAGTATGCAACTCAAGCATGAGTGCGCCATCGAGCAGCTTGAAAAAGCGTACGCGATGATGCCGAACCACCCGAGCGCACGTTATGCGCTTTCAATGCGGCTGCTCTACAAGCAGAGGTTTTCAGAGGGGTGGAGGCTCTACGACGCCCGTTTCCAACAACACACCGGCCTGCCGTACATACGCTCACCCTGGCGCACTGACGACCTATTACCACAACCATCACTTCAATCACCTCAATCACTTCACACCGTTGAACGCCCGATACTTGCCATACACGAACAGGGCATTGGTGATGAGCTCTTCTTTCTACGCTTTGCCGTACCGCTCACCTCATTTGGCTATACCCTAGAGTACCTGAGCAGCAAAACACTCCATCCGCTTCTAGAGCAGAGCGCTGTGCTGCCTCAACG
>JAYPBG010000534.1:469-2092 GCA_038124075.1 Gammaproteobacteria bacterium | reverse complement strand
GCCTTCTACGCTAGCTGTATGAATTGTTGCACTTACGAGTTGAATCCAAGTGCTTTTTTTGGAGTCTGGGCAGAAGAAAAGTCTTGTGACTTTGCTTTAAGGCCCTGTTTACGTTTATACAGTGTCTATATGGCGTCCATGCAGTGTTTGTTTATGTAATATTCATGTGGTGTTTATGTAATTTTCAGGCTTTGCCACTTGTTAAGCCTTTTATTTTGTATCTATGCAGTATTTGGTTTTATGTATAACTGATACTATATCTTAACTTATTTAATCGTGAAAGAGGTGTTTTTCCCTTTCACGATTCTTTTTCTCCTGTTTTTTCCTGTTTTTCCCCTTTTTCTTTTCTTTGAGTTTTGTTGGAGGGTGACGGCTTGTTTAAATGGTTGTTTGTTTAAAAGAATATTTGTTTACAATATTATGTGTTTAAAAGGCTATTTGTTTAAAAGTTGAGGTAAACACGCTTGTGCGCTCTTGGCAATGTCTTTCCAGTGCAGCCCAAGTTCAAACGCAGCGATGACTCGAGCCCACTCGGTCATAAAGTGGCGCCTTTGGCTACATTGTAGGGCGTATAGGCTCTCGGACTGTTTGATGCTCTCTTGCGATACGGGCGGGCGTGTAAAGTAGCCTGTCGCTTTTGGTATATGTAAATCCTTTATGTCTGTAATCGGAAGCTTTTTCTTTATGGCGTTGTTCAGAGCCTCCGCTGCAGCGGATTGTTTGTGTTGAGTGGCAAGATCGTGGGGTGTTTGGCCGTTGTTATCTTGGTCGAGGAGAAAAATATCACCACCCGCACTCAGTATGGCGTTGATGATCTGTGGGTTGCCCCCAATCGCCGCTTTATGCAAGGCGGTATGGCCTACGTTGTCACGCACTGAGATGTCAGCGCGATGCTCAAGCAGAAGCATGACCTGTGCAACGGTCTTTTGTGTAATGAAGTTCATTAAGGTGTGGTGACTCTCTTTTAAGGTTGAGTGATGCGGTTTCTGACGCAAAATATTAGAGAGGTTCAGTGTTGACTGACCAAGGTGGTGAAGCAGTGTCTCGCCTCTACGGTCTTGCTGATTAGGGTTAGCACCTTGTTCCAGTAAGCATTGAATAAGATCAATGTTGTCAAAGGCTTCTTTTAACGCTTCGGCACGATAACCGGGCTTTTCTAAATGGGCTAAGCCACAGGCATAGTAGAGGCAGTTGAATCCGTTGCGATCCACAATATTGGGGTCTGCGCCTAACTGTGTCATTAATTGGGTGGCGATGGGTCTATTGCTTAAGTGGCAAGCGATCATTAAGGGTGTCAGCAGGTGGTCGTTCATCGCATCTGAGCTCTGCCCAAGTTGTGCAAGCTGTGTGATGACGTCGGCTCTTTTTAGGTGAACGGCCGTATGTATAGGGAGATACCCAAGTTGTTCCATCAGGTTAAGCAGAGGTTCTGACTGTTTTTCTAATGATGTTGCTAATTGACCTATCGCGAGCAGTGGTTTCATCATGGTGTGGAGTGGGTCTTTTGCATGGTCTGTTTTGTCATGGTCTGTTTTATTGTGGTCAGTTTTATTGTGTTCTGTTGTTGTATCGTTCGGGTCTGCGTCCGTGATGCGGTGAGGCTGGTGTAACGGTTTGGGGTGT
>JAYPBG010000534.1:0-459 GCA_038124075.1 Gammaproteobacteria bacterium | reverse complement strand
TGAGTTGCGGGTGGCGGATTTGGGCTTATTATTAATGTGTGTTTTGAAATTAACCGAAAAACGACTCCAAGGGTGTATGCGCAGGTCGCCAGTGCGTTCAGGGTTGAGGTGAGGAGGTCGCTCGATCGGCTCTTTTTCTGCCATCCATATGAGGGTATGGGTTGTTCTGTATGCGGCAGGTCGCCGTAGGGTGGGGTAGCCTGTTTTAATCTGTGCAATATGTCTGAGGTGAGGAGTGAGGTGAGGAGTGAGGTGAGGGGGGATAAAGGCTGTGGCGAATGCAAGGGAGGAGGGGCTGCTTGTGAGGTGTGTAGTGGCTAAGTCCATCTTCATAAAATCCTTTTAGTCCATATAGTCCATATTGTTTCGTCTACGTTCCTGTAGACGCTTAAGCGTCTTACATTATTGATGAGGAGTCAATATGCTGAAACCACTCCTAGGGGGGAATACAGGCGCCAT
>JAYPBG010000533.1:361-2102 GCA_038124075.1 Gammaproteobacteria bacterium | reverse complement strand
CTATGGGCATGCAGAAGTTCACTGGAGGGGTGAAACCCCTCTGGGCAAGCGATCTTAAGGTTAAAATTAAAGCGCTCAGCAGCATTGATGTAGCTGTGGCACATATTATTGCCATCGCCTATCCAGCTGACCGTGCGCCCATGGATGGCCCCTCTATGCTCTCGGAAGGTTTGTAAATCGGCTAAAAGTTGGCATGGATGAAAGTCATCGGTCAGTGCATTGATAACAGGCACGCTGGAGTGGTGTGCAAAGGCCTCCAGTTTACTGTGCTGAAAGGTGCGTATCATAATGATATCAACCATGCGAGAGATGACGCGGGCGCTGTCTTCAATCGGCTCACCGCGTCCAAGTTGTGTGTCTCTGGGCGAGAGAAAGATGGCGTGACCACCACATTGTCCCATCGCGGCTTCAAAGGAGACGCGAGTACGTGTGGATGACTTTTCGAAAATCATGCCGAGGTTGCGGTTGCGCAACAATTGCTCTGTTTGGTCGTGATTGATCCTTTTTTTGAGTTCAATGGCACGATCAATCAGTTTGTCGAGCTGTTGGTGATCAAGGTCTTTGAGCGTTAAAAAATGTTGTACTTCCATTGCAGGTGCCTGGTGGTTCGTTAATGGATCTGAAAAGCAGATCGTTAAAGGTTAATTGTGTCAGCTCACTCTAACCCTGTTTATAGTGAACAGGGTTAGAGTGGGCTTGGCTGAAAGAGCGGGCGGGGGGTGCAAGTCTGCGCAATGTGAACGCTGTAGGGCTGAATTCATCGCTCTCTGGGCTTTTTTCGGTCATCCCCGACATAGGTTTTTATTAACTTGGCGACGCAGGTGCCGATCTCTAGTGCCTCCTCTTCCGTTATGATTAGAGGCGGGAGGAGGCGAATGACGCGTTCGGAGGTGACGTTAAGCAGCAGCCCTTTGGCCAATGCAAGTTCGACCAGGGGGGTGCAAGGTTCACTCAGTTCTACGCCGATCATCAAGCCTTTCTGTCGTATTTCGGTGAGATAATCGGCGCCTCCTAATTGCTGCTCAAGCGTCTCTTTGATCAGCTGTCCCATTCTGTGGGCTCGATCGATTAAGTTATCATCAAAGAGCGTATTGATGACCGCTAAAGCCGCTGCGCAGGCCAGTGGGTTGCCGCCAAAGGTTGAGCCATGGTTACCGGGTTGAAATGTGGTGGCTGCAGGTCCGGCGGCCATGCAGACGCCGATAGGAACGCCTTTGCCGAAGCCTTTGGCGGTGGTCACAACATCCGGTTTCACAGGGTAGTGTTGGTATGCGAAATATTTGCCGGTTCTTCCGTTGCCGGTCTGAACTTCGTCGAGCATCAACAGCCAGTCGTTTTCGTTGCAGAGGGCACGCAGCTCGGGAAGGTAGTTGTCGTCAGGAATATGGATGCCGCCTTCACCCTGTATGGGTTCGACCAGTATGGCAACCACATTGCCGTTGTTCTTCGCGATGGTGCGAACAGCCTCGAGATCATTAAAGGGGGCTCGAACAAAGCCGCTCACCAATGGCTCAAAGCCGGCCTGTACTTGACGATTTGAGGTGGCGCTGAGTGTGGCCAGGGTGCGACCGTGGAATGACCCCTCCATAACGATGATGGTGGGGGTGTCGATGTTACGCTGGTGGCCATGCAGTCGAGCGATCTTAATGGCTGCTTCATTGGCCTCGGCACCGGAGTTACTAAAAAAACAGTTGCTCATGCCCGATATGGCTGTCAGCTCCTGGGCTAACCTGTTTTGCAG
>JAYPBG010000533.1:0-351 GCA_038124075.1 Gammaproteobacteria bacterium | reverse complement strand
CAGCTGCCCAGCCTGCTTTTCGATCGCTTGGGTGATGTTGGGATGGCAGTGCCCTAGGTTGCAGACGCCGATACCAGACAGTGCATCCAGAAATCGATTTCCATTGCTGTCGTATAGCCATATTCCTTCCCCTTTCGAGAAGGCTACAGGTAAGCGTCGGTAAGTAGGCATGAGTTTTTGGGCGCTGTTTTCATCGTTCATAGTCAAGCTCTTCGTCGTTTTCGTCGTTTTCGTCATGTTCGTTCTATACAATAGGGCCTATGAAGTAAGTCAAATGACCGTTGCAGAGGAGAACAATAAAAAAGGCAGCGAGTGTGCTGCCGTTAACAATCCTTTTTGTGGGGCCTATAT
>JAYPBG010000532.1:0-2105 GCA_038124075.1 Gammaproteobacteria bacterium | reverse complement strand
TTCAACAGAGGTCAAGGTATTCAAAGAGCTGCCAAGAAACTGTATAGCAGAACTTCCGATAAAGAAGTAAGAAAGGAAGAGACTGTTAATGAAATCTCAGACAAAATGAAAGTCAACTACATCAACAAAGCTAACAAGCAAATCACTGATAAAGAAAAAGCTGGTAAAGGTCAAGACACCATGAAGAGAAGAATGGGTGTCAGAATGGCTAAGAGCAAACTTGGTGAAGCAGAATATTCAAACAAAGAAGTCAGAATGGGTAAAGGTGTAGCCTTTGATAAAAGGTACAAGCAAGGAAACTATTCTGGTGCACAGAAAACAATTGAAAAGATCAAAAAAGGTTTAACTAAACATCCGAAAGTAGCGGATGCACTTAGACGAGCCAATGAAGAGTTTAACAAAGGAGAGTAAAATGGCTGATATATTTGGCACAGAATCGAACAAAGCTACTCAAGCCGTAATTGACGCAGCATCTAAAATTATTAATGGTGTCAAAGACGAGGAGACAGCTAAAGCTCAGACTGAAGAAGAGCATCCTGCAGTTGTTCATGCAGAAGCAAAGAAAATGGATCCAGTCGGTAAAGAAGACGGTGACGTTGATAACGACGGAGACAAAGATAGTTCAGATTCTTATCTAATAAAAAGAAGAAAAGCTATCAAGAAAGCAATAGCTAAAGAGGAACTAGAACTTCCTGAATATGTTATTGAAGCAATCGAAGAAGCATTAGCTGAAGACGAGAGCTACAAAGTAAATCTTGAAGAAGCAGAAGACCTAGACGCAGATTCATCTAGTAAAGCTCTACAACACGACTGTGCTAAGCACGTTGTGCACAAAGAGCATGGTGAAGGACAATGCGTACCTGGCATGCACACTCTTGAAGAGAACGAAGATGGAACAGGATACGTTACTCATTACGATGTAATGTTCGAAAGTGGAGTCGTTGAAAACGTACCAGTTGAAGAATTGGAAATCGTTTCTGAAATGAACCACGGGCATCCTCGTAAGAAGAAAAAGTAATATAAATACCAAGTAAACGGAGAAAGATATGTCACTTTGGGGAAATAAAGACGATAAAACATCATCTGGTACAGTTGAAATTGCAACTTCTGGAGCTGTTACTGGTACATCTACTGTATTCGACGACGAAGCAAAAGTAGGTGATTACCTTGTAATCAACAGCACTGTTGGTTTTATCATCAGCGAAATTACTTCTAACACTGCTGCTACTGTTGTAGCTGCTAAGCATGGTACATCTGTAAATGCTATCTCTTCTGGTACTAACTACACACTAAACGAAAAACCTGTTTCTGTTTCTTTCTCTGAAGCCGTAACAGCTGTTTCAGGAGACCACACTCAGGTCTTTGGTGTAGATACTACAGAAGCAGGCGTAACAGACACAACACATGCTGGTTGGGTTAGAAGAACTACAGGATCTGGTGGTAGAGCAGGACGTGTATTCCATGAAGTTTTGGTTGCTGGCTCATCTATTAGTGGTGATGCTACAGACGATACAGAACTACCAGATAGTTAATTTTTAGGATAATACATAATGCCCAAACTTACTGAGTTAACAGCGGCAGGTACACTATCTAATAGTGACTTGCTTGTTGTTACAACAAATACAAGCGGAACAGCAGTTTCAAATAGTGTTAATGTGGCTACTTTAGCTACTGCAGTAAGTGCGGCTACACCTATTATCAAAACACTTGTTGGAGACGATGGCAATGTCGTCGCCTCCAATACATCTACAGAAGTTACATTGGCTGGTGGAACAGGTGTCACAACAAATGTTAGTGGCAACACCATCACGTTTAATGTAAACGCAGCAGCCTTATCAAATACAATTACATCTATCGTAACAGATAGCGGTAGCGTTGTATCTGATAATGCTGAAGCATTTGCCGTCAATACAACAGGAGCAAATGGTGTAATAATTTCTGCTTCAGGAAATACAATTACACTATCATTCAATCCAAACACGATCAACAGTCTCACAGATCTTTATAACCCCACATACAATGATGAAGCATCTCTCCCCACTGGTGCATCATTATACGATGGTGGTACTACTGTTGCTGACGGTGACTTATATCATGGATATAAT
>JAYPBG010000531.1:0-2108 GCA_038124075.1 Gammaproteobacteria bacterium | reverse complement strand
TACCACGAAGCACAAGTCAACTTTTTGGTAGGGAAAAATATCAGTCTGTTAAGAGTAGGGCAGTTGAAAAGAGCGATCCAATCTTTGAATGCAATCAATTTCGATCGATCGGTGGAAGACCAATTTCTACAGGTAAAAGAGGCGTTTGGAGCGAGTCAGTTCTCATCACTTACTCGTTTGATCGCCCAAGGAAAATTTATTCAAGCCGCTGAAAAAATTGTACACGATAAAGATCAGTATCTCTTTATCGAACCCTGTGAGGGTATTCAGCAAGGCCATCTTAAACTCAAAAATGATTTCCTGAAGCAGGCGGTACCGGAAGGCTCTAGCATCGTAAAGCCCATTGTGCAGAATGAGTTGGAGAGTGAGGCAAAACGCTTGTACAGGGCAGCCGATCATCTTGAAAACACAGAAATGCGCGCTGATAGGGAAGAGAACGACAATGAGACATCTAAAAAATTCGTTGATCTTGTTGGATCTCATAATGTCCTGTTAGATCCAGAAGATCTTCGAGGTTCCGGTGCAGCCTTTAGAAAAATAAATAGAGCGCTTGACCAAGAGTTAAGGCACCAAAGAAAAATAGATTTGAAAAATTCGAGAACGATCGCTACGAGTTATCTACCGCAGCTTTCGACAGATCCATTGATACGCTTACTGGGTAAAGGTAAAGACCATGAAGCCGCTCGACAGATCATTAGCAACATTGTTTCTAACCTTTTCGCATCACCACGCCATAGAAAACACATTAAAGGTGATTTATTTAACGTAGTAAGAGAGTTGGCTCATCAGTTTAAAGATAACGAAACCTTCTGCAATGCACTACTCAACGAACTTTATATCTCCATAGATCATATTTTGATGTTTACGGAGATTACAGAGGCATGGAGTGAAGTGATTGACTGGTCACAAATCTCAGATGCTTATGAAAAAATTAGTCAGCTAGATTCATTAAAGGTCGATGAATTGGCAACAAGCAAATCATCATCACAGCACTCTAGTGTAAGCAATGAATCTACATTCGCTAAGCTGATAAAACATCCGCGTGTTGATTCCCAATCAAACAATAGCCCGAGGACACCCGAAAGTGGTGTCGCTTCTATGCAGTCTATTCCAGTCAAAGGTAGGGCATCAGCGCCATTAACTGCTCGTCTTCAGCATAGTGAGCCGGTACCAAAACCACTATCTGAACCCCTCTGCAAGCACATAGGATGTAAAGATTGTGGTACCACAGTTTTCGCAGGTGGTCGAGAATATATGAAAGGCCTACCAAGCCTAGATCTGAGAAGCCAGTTTCAAGACCAAGAAAATAGAATGAAACCAAGTCATGACAGTAAGAGACCGCTTCTACCACTTCAATGTATGCCGATTCAGGATAGTGTGCCCTCTTCAGAATCAGATCTTTGTCAGAGTGAACCAGCAAAACCGTCAATGCATATGCGCTCCTGTCGGGACAAGGGTTGCAGAGTTTGTTTTTCTGGTATTTTCGTCGGCAACAACGAAGAGGGCAATCTTAGAACAGACCCGCTTTTGAGTTATGAACCACTTGAAGAGTCCGACAGCGAAGAGAGTTCAAATAGCACGTTGAAGGCACAACGAGAAATGCCTTCCAATAAATTATCATCCAGTAGTCAATTAACGGAGCAAAGAACATTAGAAGAGATTACGAGTCATTCAGATCGTTATCAAAGGGTAGGGGATCCTGAAACGAACAGTAACTCTGCGCTTCTGATGAGCAGTAAATCAGAAAATTCTTTGAAATATTTAATGTATGCAGATTTTTCTGAATTCAACGTTAATAATAACCAAGTGAGATTTAATCTTAACGAAGCATCATCCGGTATAGAAAAAGACCATACAGAAGAAGCTGTAAAGATACATTTAACGATTAAGGATGTTAGGCAGACTTTAGAGATTGAGCGGAGCGCAAATGAAAAAACGTTGAAACAAGAAATCATCGTACCAAGTGCTGACGATATAAATAACTTTCATAAAAGAACAACAGGGAGGCGTCTTAAGATAGGAAAAAGGCAGGTGTTAGTCGAACTTGCTTATAACAAAGAAAATAATCGATTTGATATAAAGACAGCCCCAACAAAACAATATGAAGG
>JAYPBG010000530.1:0-2122 GCA_038124075.1 Gammaproteobacteria bacterium | reverse complement strand
ATTCTATACCGTGTTGGAAGAGGCGTTGCCGAGTCGTGCTGTGGCGGCGGGGTAAGTGACATGCTCTGGTCTCTAGATGCCTTAATTCAACCTATTTAATGTACAGTGATGCTTGATTATTATGGTGATTGTTAAATCTGGGAAGGCTTCGACGCTTCAGGCTGAATACAGCCATTTAAACACAGAGGCGCTCCAAACCGTTGTAAGGCTTGCGCAGAATGCGTTTCAAGTTTCGCTTTGTGGTCTTGCACTGTTTAATGACCCTGATGTTTGGGTTCCTGTTTCTTATGGCCTTTCGGTGCCTGACCTGCCCACTGATGACCCATTTTGCCGGTTACTTATTCACAGCAATAAGAAAAATGTCGTCTCGGATATTTCGGCCAACACTCAATTGGCCTCGAGTCAACTTGTCACACAAGCGCTGGGTTTAACATCTTTGATCTCGATCCCTATTGTTAATGGTCAAAGGGAGCGCGTTGGCGCCTTATTTCTGATGGATAAGCAATCAAGAAAATTGCTGCCTCATGAGAATCAGATATTGATGGATATGGCTGCTCTGATTCATGAAGAGGTCAAGCGCAATCAAAATAGTCGAGCCTTACCGGATGTTGAGCAACAGAGTGTTGATTGGCGTATGGACTTTGCGCTTTCGCATCCAGCCATAGGCGTATGGGAAGCCAATCCTAGAACAGGGTGTATTACGTGGGATCAGCGTATGAGAGCCTTGCACTATCTTTTGCCGGGTGCGTGCGTCGAGAGGTGGGATGACTGGTTGAACCTCATTGTGGATGAGCAGCGAGAGAGGGTGAAACGCCTGTTTGCAGAGTATCAAAAAGGCGCGGATCCAGGTGTGATACGTTTTAAAATTGAGTTGGATGGTAACGCTTTTCGGCATATAGAGTGTCGAGGCTCTCACTATTATGATGAATATGGTGAGTGGCAGAGTACCATTGGAACGAGCCGAGATGTGACGGATCAGGTCTTGGCAGAGATTGCCTTGAAACAGCAGAGCAAACTGGCCGTGCGTGCACTGGAGGCAAAATCGAACTTTATTGCCTGTATGAGCCATGAAATTCGAACACCTATGAACGGTGTTCTCGGCATTATTGATCTGCTTTCTCGTAGTGAGCTCAACGATACGCAGCGGGAACAGCTGGCTATTGCGCAGAACTCTGGCAATAGCCTGGTCTCCATCATGAACGATATTCTCGACTTTTCTAAGTTGGAGTCTGATAAAGTTGACTTCGAGTGGGTGGAGTTTGATCTTGCTGAAGAGGTTGCGATGGTTGTTGAGGGGTTGCGCCCTTTAGCAAAGCAGAAATCACTGAACTATACCCTTAACAGTCAATTGGGTGACTCATATAAGGTATCTGGTGACCCTATTCGTACTCGGCAAATATTTAATAATTTGATCAGTAATGCGATTAAGTTCACCGAAGAGGGGGCGGTACAGGTTGAGGTCTCCAGCCAAAAACGCGATGATGAGTCTGAGTGGGTGGAGTTTTCTGTTTCAGACACGGGCATTGGTGTTGAAGAAGAGAAGATGGGGTCGCTGTTTCAGATGTTTACTCAGGCTGACTCCTCTACAACTCGACGTTACGGTGGTACTGGAATTGGGCTTGCAATTGTCAAACGAATCATCGAGAAAATGTCAGGAGAGATCGCGGTTGTCAGTGAGCCGGGGCAAGGCAGCTGTTTTTATGGGAAGGTTCTTGTCAACAGTGTAGAGCAGAGTGCTTTTGCGGATCTGAAGAGTACGGATGTTGATGTGAGCTTTGATGGGTACCGTGTGCTCCTTGTTGAAGATGTTAGGTTAAATCAGGTGGTTGCGACCATTATGCTTGAAGAGCTGGGCATAGAACCGGTGGTTGTTGAGGATGGTCAGAAGGCGCTGAATACGTTATTGAATGACGAGGATCCATTCGATTTTATATTTATGGATTGTGAAATGCCTATCATGGATGGTTTTATGGCAACTGAAAAGATACGTCAAGGTGATGCTGGTGATAGGTATAAAGGCATCAGTATTGTCGCGTTAACGGCTCATGTCTCTGATGAGCAGAAGCATCGAGCAGCCGCATCGGGGATGGATGGTTTTGTCAGTAAGCCCATATCTCAAGAG
>JAYPBG010000529.1:0-2127 GCA_038124075.1 Gammaproteobacteria bacterium | reverse complement strand
AGCGATTAACACGAAATTAACCTGTTGCACTTCGGAGTTGAAACCGCGAGATAAAAACTAGACCACCTAAAACATGAAAAATTGAAATGCAATTAAATTGAAAGCGAGGAGTGTAAGATGACTAATCGTATGATCGTGATACTCTGTTCTTCATTATTAGTTGGGTGTGGCGGTGACTCTGTTGATGTGTCTTCGGGCGGAGCAACCGGTGAGGCTTCTTATCGGGTCACGTTCTCGCATCGTTGGTCAGGCACAAACTTCCCAATCAGATACCCATCGGGTGCTCACTTTTCGCCACTGACGGGGGCTGTGCATGGACCCGGTGTGGACTTTTTCGAATTAAACCAAAGCGCCAGTGACGCTATTGAAGCGATGGCTGAAACCGGTGCAACAGGTCAGCTTGAGCACGTGGTTAATCAGGCGATTGAGAGTGGAACAGCTCACAGTGTCATCTCTGGTAGCGGTATTTTTGGCAGTGGAACGGCATCGACAACGTTCAGTGTTACCGATGCGTACCCATTGGTCACGCTGGTCTCCATGATTGCGCCCAGCCCAGACTGGTTTGTAGGCGTTGACGGTTTGAGCTTCCAAGATGAGAACGGCCATTTTCATAATAACCTCACAATCGATCTACGTGTCTATGATGCGGGTACCGATCAGGGTGTTACATTTACATCGCTCAACTCGGAGGAAAGCAGTGTGATCACACGATTGACGTGTGAAGACCTTGAAAACGATTGTGGCTTTGTCGATGGTTTAGGAACACAAGGTGTTGAGTATATCGGTACCTTTACATTTGAGCGTATTGAGTGAGCTAAACCAAATCGTTGGCAGAATGAACCTGGCGCAGGGTGATAGGGTTTCCTGTGTCATTCTGATCGGATCCATTGGCTTCAGCACGAGCCGCTCGCATAGATATGAAACCAATCTGCTCGTACTCAGGAGATAAAGAGGAAGCTTGATCACTGCTTGAGCACAGTCTACTGATAAAGAGTCCATTCATCGTTGCTATGGCGGGGATTAACGTAATTCCAAAGCTTGCGTCTTCTGTTATGACCTTTTTAAGCGCGGCAGCGTAGCCCAATATGCCTGCGAGTATCATTAATTTATCATGGGTTTTAAGCGCAAAGGGAGGGTCGATCATATCGTCTGAATAGCCTGTTTCGTTTCTGGTTGAGTCGTTACTGATGACAGAGCCATAATGTTGATTCTCAGTAGTGAGTGGAGTGGTCTCACTGATATAACTCGAAGATTGATAATTAGCGCTTCTATGATCGAGTGTTGATGTGTTTTTGATTTTGGGTGTGGCGGATGTGTGTTGATGTGAGGCTTCTTGAATAGTATTATTAAAAGTTGTCTGGCCAGTGTGTGTAGTGATATTTAAATATGTCATATATTCGTACTCTTTGATTGAAGTTCTTCCATTGAGTGTATTAGGCGCAATACTAACTTAGCTGTGCCTTAGAGGCAATGGGTGGTTTAATAGAAGAGACCATTAAAGCCATCGCCTTACGCTACTTTTGTACTCTAAATACTCTTTTCCAAAAAGGGATTCCATGGCGCGCTCTTCTGGTTTTATTTGAAATCGATTCATAAATAGCACGAAGAAGCCAATAAACAGAAGAGAGGGTATAGAGCCTAAATAGCTCCCCCATCCCAATAGATAAAAAAGAAGGCCTAGATACATTGGGTTTCTTGTGTTCCTATAGATACCGCTGATGACCAGTGATGAGGCGGTTTCTGGGCGGAGAGGGTTTACGGTTGTTTTTTCTGATCTGAATGCCATAAATCCCGCAATGATATAGAGACACCCAATGAAAAACAGCAGTGCTCCTATAAAAATTTGAAGCAGTGGTGTACTGTCTAAACTGGTTATCTGTCCGTTAGGCTTGGAAATGAACCACATGGCTATGGCGCATGAGAGCGTCACGATGGGGGGCGGTATTTTATTTTCTAAAGCATTCATTATATCTACTTTTCCTCTTATGAGTCTGAAACATACCTTGTTTGCCCACTTTTATGTCCCGCTCTTATGGGGTGGTGATATATGAGGCTCTTTTTTACCTAGAAAGGTCTCTTGGATTCAACTCGTAAGTGCAACAATTCATACAGCTAGCGTAGAAGGCT
>JAYPBG010000528.1:0-2130 GCA_038124075.1 Gammaproteobacteria bacterium | reverse complement strand
TGTAAACTGCTGTTTCTTAAAGATTTATGCGTCGTTAGAAAAGAGCCGCACCCTATTGAAATGCCTGAAAAGAGCGGTATCGAGACATTGAAGCTGCTTAAAGAGGTCAATCCAGAGGTGTTTGTTGTGATGTTGACAGGGCACAATACAGAGGGTTTTCTCAAAGAGGCAAAAGAGAGTGGTGCACAAGCTTTTATTCCAAAGCCTTTCAGTGCTGATAAAGTAAAGACGTTGGTTGAGGAGTATGCCCGCCAGAAAGGTCTCTTTAAACGTTAGTCTGTTTGGCTTTTCCCTTTTCCCTCTCTTTTTCCGCATCGCTATCGTTATAATCCATTACTCGCAATAGCCCAATTGTCGCCACGCTTCGTAGGTAAAAATGGAGACGGCATTGGATAGGTTTAAGCTTCGGCTGCCGCTTTTCATGGGCAGTTTTAATATCTGTTCGCTGGTCATGGCCTCTAAAACGGATGCGGGAAGTCCTCGGGTTTCAGGGCCAAACAGTAAAATATCACCTCTTTTGTAAGTGGCCTCTGAGTGCAGTCGGGTTCCTTTTGTTGAGCAGGCGTATACGGTAGGTTTTCCCTCTCTCTCTCCTTCTCCTTTTTCCTCTCCTTCTCCCTCTTCCTGTCTTGAGGTTGTTCGGTCTGCCCATTGCTGAAACGCATCATATGAGTCATGCGTTTGCACTGTGGCAAACTCTTTGTAATCTAAACCGGCACGTCGGAGTTTTTTGTCATCCATGGCAAAGCCGAGTGGTTTGATAAGATGTAAGGAAAACCCCGTATTGGCACAAAGCCGAATGATATTGCCGGTATTGGGGGGAATCTCTGGCTGGTAAAGGGCGATATGCAGCATGGTTTTCTTGGGTTTCAATAAAATAAATGTTTTCAATAAATGATGATGTTCAATGAATGATAAGTCAGCTACGCTTAAAATGATACATCTTTATCATGATTAGAAAGAGATTTTTTATCTAGAAAATAAAAAAACAAGCATCACAGGGAATAGATCTGGCCATGTTTAAAAAAAGCAAGGATAAGCTCAAAGGCAGTGGCTTAACGCCGGGTGCTCGAGTGGGGCTCGAAGTGGGGCCCGAAGGTGTATCGGTTGCTCTGGTTGACATGGATGAAAAAAAGGGACCGTCTCTGATTGCGAGTGAGTATATCGCTGAAAGTGACCCGTTGAAACAGCGTGCGATGTTGCTGAACTGGAGCAGCCAATATGCAAAGCGTGGTCTGCCCTGCATTGTGAGCTTGCACCCAACCGACTACCAGCTGCTGTTGGTTGAGTCCCCTAATGTACCCCCCAAAGAGCTGCACAATGCTATGCGTTGGCGGTTACAAGATCTATTGAATTATCCTGTTGACTCTGCCTCGTATGACCTGTTCTCTGTGCCGGAGGATGCCTATAGAGGGCGTATTGCAATGGCGTATGTGGCGGTAGCGCCGAGCGCGGGGATTAAGAAAATTCTATCGATGGCTGAAAAAAATGGTTTGCAGCCATCGTATGTGACCATCCGTGAGCTGAGCTATCGTAATTTACAGCTGAACCGACTTGAAGAGTCAAGCAATGTTTTATCTCTCTGGTTGGACAACTATGGTGGCACCATTACCTTGATCGGCGGTAATCAGATCTATTTCAGTCGACGATTGGAGTTGGATGGCGCTGGGTGGCAGGTGAGTTCACTGGCCCAAGAGTTGGAGCGAAGTGTAGGGTATGCTGTCAATCAGTTGGGCCGAACAAAGGTTGATGGAGTTGAGCTGATCTATGCGAACAGTGCTGCAGAGTCGATGGTAGAGCAGCTTAATGAGGCGCTGGATCTGCCCGTGACGCTGTTCTCGGTCAGTGGTGCTTATACAGAAGATCAAAAAAAATCAGACAAGAAAAAAAACCCAAAAGATTCAAAAGATGAAAAAGATAAAAGGGAAGGTGCCTTTGTGCTTGATCAGTTGGCTGCAATAGGTGCAGCGATCTATCCGAGTGGTGAGTCATAGCGTTACGTATCGAAAAGGACATCAGTTATGCTGCAGCATATTAACTTATATACCTGTGAGGGCCCATCGGCGGATGCCAGCACATTTAATACGGTGCATATTCTTCTATGCAGTTCGATGCTCACATTGGTTATGG
>JAYPBG010000527.1:1389-2133 GCA_038124075.1 Gammaproteobacteria bacterium | reverse complement strand
GTATCTCTGCTCCACTCCTGCGGCGAGCATTGACTTCCACTTCAGGGAACCTGCCTGACCTCTGAGGCGTGGTGACCTCTTCAAGCTGTGGCTCTTGGGGTATAGGGACTTGACCACGCTGGGTAGGCTGGATTTCCGGGAACCTACCGCTCCGCTGTGGAGTCTCTACCTCCAAGAACGGCAATTTCTTTGACCGTTTAGGGGCTTCAACTTCATTCAGCTCTTCAGCAGTTTCAATATCAGGGGCAGGGCCAAACCTTTCGCTAAGTTCTTTGACGCTAATTCTCAGCGCACTGGCAATCTGCTTGTCAGGAACGCCCTTGCCACGCAAGAAAGCAACCCGCTCTCTTACATAGCTAGGATCTCTGACTGTTTTACCCGCCTGCCAATCATCACCAAGAACAGCACGGTTGTATGCAAGAAGCTCATCAACAGAAACATTAAACCTCTTTGCAACCTTTGCTCTGCTGTCGCCCGGCTTGATTGTGTAGGTAGGCTGGGCCATTAAATGCTCTCCCAATCCCAGTCTTGTAGCCGGACAGGAGCGCCAGCCTCAACAGCATCAGCGGTAGCTAGGCTTTGCTGTATTGCCCTAAGCTGTTCCTCAATCGTCGCCATTATTTCTTTTGGCCCCAATTGAAGTCTTCAAGACGAACGGGGAATCCCGCCATTGCTCTGGCCTCAATCTTTGCCGCCCATTCTTCACCGACCATATCCACAACTGATGCCCACTCATCACTTCTT
>JAYPBG010000527.1:0-1379 GCA_038124075.1 Gammaproteobacteria bacterium | reverse complement strand
ACTTCTTCTAAAGATCATTGACATCTGGGGAGTAAATTGCCGACCAGTCTGAGGGTCGCGAGTGACACCGCCCTGCCAGTTCTGCGGGTTGAAGAACTCAGTAACATTGTCAACTTCTTGCTGGAATTTAGCCTCAGCTTCAGCCTGAAGATCCTCTGGGTAATCAGCCCATGTAGGCTCCAGCGCAATGATCTCGTCCGTAAACTGCTTGATGGCAGTTTCTTTTGCGCCATTAAACCGGCGGTCAAAGTCTTGCTGGGCTTGATCTCTTTTGCGCTCAACCTTATTGGTTACCTTTCGCCATGTATCTTGAGAGGCAAGCGTTGGGGCAACGGCATCCATTGCGGCGTAAAGCTCAGAGTAGCTTTCAAATTTTTCAATGCCGTTCCTCAGCATATACTCAGCAAGACCTTTAGACATTTCATTAAATGCCGCCTGATCCTCAAGAGCTTCTTTGTAGGTATCACCCTCAAACAAGCCTGACGTTTCAGGCAGATCACGCAATGTCGCAAGCTGACCTGCGGCCTCACTGCTCTTGTCGCCAAGCTGAGCAAACACCCTTGCGTCATACTGATTCAGCTCCTTCATTAGCTGACCAGTGATACGAACAGCCTCACTTGAGGTTGTTTGAGTATCCAGCGCCTTAATCCGATCATATTCATCAAGCAACACTTTAAGATTTGGGCTGGTCTTTGCCAGACCTTGAATACGACCATAGTTAAAGTCGGTCAGCTTTCCTTTTGGAGTCTCAAGCGCCTGCTTCCGAGCGTTAGATTCCTTATTCAAAAAGTCTACAGCGTGAGCGCGAACCATCGGATCAAGATCTTTAGGCAAAGACGAAGGATCATAAATCTCTTGCTCTGTTAGCTCCTTTACCGCCGCCGCACCAGCCGCTTTGTTCTGCTTGTCTTGAGCGGCATACTGGCTAGAGAATAGCTGTACCTGCGCAGAGGCAAGCTGAAGCTCCTTTAGCTGATTTGCTAATGGCAACTGGCTAGCTGTGTTTTCACTAATCGCAACATTAGCCTCTGCCTGACGAAGAGATAGCTCATCCTTTTTCATCGTTCGATAGGCGGCTTGAACGTCAGGGTCAGAATTGAGGTAAGCCAAAGCCTTTTGCAGATTGGCTTTCTCCTCTGGGGAAAGACCATCGCCCTCAAGCATTGCCCTGTACTGGTCGATAGCCGCCGCACCCTTCTTGGCTTTAGCACTGACGGCTGTGGGCATTGCAGTATCAATAGCGTCTATCTGCTTTAGCACCGCCTTTACTTGCTCGGGATCACCTGAGGCTTTGGCCCTAGCCAAATCTTGCTCCAGTGCTTCCCTGCTCAAAGTTAGGGCGCGAGTATCACCAGCGCCAGCAAGCTGTTGGGTGCCGT
>JAYPBG010000526.1:739-2138 GCA_038124075.1 Gammaproteobacteria bacterium | reverse complement strand
ACATAATAGATATAGATATAGATATAGATATAGCAGATAGAGAAACACTCGCAAAGTATCTATCCGCATTTGAAATATTGACTTTATTATACGGGCGCTGTACTGCTCTTGTTATGAACACTGACGTTTCGAATATGTCATGGGGGAAGCGTGTCACCCAGATTGAAGCTACAAAAGATCTTAAAAAACTAGATGATATTATCGGCGTTGTTGATCCGGATAATGTCCAATTGAGAGACCAAGTTAATAATCTTGCCCCTTTTATGGATAACAGTGACTTGAAAAGTATTTTAGATATTATTTCAATACACCGTGGGAAATTTCTATTTTTACTCGCTCCTGATGAGTGTGATGAGTGTGATGAGTGCGCTTCTGTACTGCGTATGCTTCTCATGCTTAAAGAAGATTATAATCTTTTTACTACAGAACATAATTTTTTACCAAACACATTACAGTCTCGACTACCCCAAAATGTGGTTGACTCTCAATACTATAAAGGCTCACCTGATAATCTAAACCAGCATTTAAAAACCTTAGCCACTGCTCAAACATTTGTGCTAACGCAACTCCCTGCGTTAGTAGAAGAGCTGTGCCATGATTATGTAAGCGATGATCTTGCTAGAAAACACACGGAACTGCTTCTACCTTTAGAGCGGTTGGCATCCTCGTTGTTGCCCCAGCAAGCATGCCCTATAATCCAACAGATCAATAAAGACATTATTGGCTTATTAAATTATGCTATTAATACTCATTTCTCTCAACTTGAAGGCATTGCAGCGAGTATTATTGCACGCAGTGTCGTGCGTGATCGCTCTGGTGAAGATGCGAATCAGATGGGGATGATTCTGACAAATACGGATAGATTGGCTCATTTATTATCCAAGCCTTTCAGAGATCAATATGAAGTAGTCGAAGCGGCTAAAGCGCTGATTAAAGATGTGCTCCCTATGAAGCACAACAGCAAATACATGAACACTGACCCCGCCCATTCTGCACTTATGATTCTGGATCACGTACGCCTAAAGCCTGTATATAAAAAACTGGTGCGTCAAGCAGAAGATAGCATAGAGAGCATTCAGCTCGCGAATGCCCTGTCAGAGAAGATTGCAGACTTTACGAATTTTACGATAAATATGCCCAATATTGACGAGATGGTCACTCTCCGTTCTAAATTAAAGCACGCACCAGAAAACAAAGAGCAGTGGGTTAACACGGCCGTTAAGGAGAAGCTGGAAGCGGCCCTCACAAGGATGAAGCCTCCTGAGAATATTAACGATATTTTAATATGGTCTCAACGTATTGACCTATTATGCACTGCGTTAAAAGAGTTAAAAGAGACTGACTCAGTGAGTGCGCTTGATTTTGCAAGCCCTGCTATCCAAGCTGAAGGGGGTATGAA
>JAYPBG010000526.1:0-720 GCA_038124075.1 Gammaproteobacteria bacterium | reverse complement strand
GATACACCCTGCTTATATATTATCCCATACAGCCCAATCAAGGATGACGGCTCAAACAGCTTGCACTGGACAGTGATCATTCTACACCTTGCAGGCGATAATAGGTTAACTGTAAACTATATGGATCCATTGGATGCAAACTCGAACATTCCAATCGGTTTAGTGCAGAATATGCATAGTATTGTTCAGGAATTTAATACTAATAATAGCTCACCCGATTCATCAGTTATAAACGCTCAGCCAAACTTTGTAGGGATTAAGCACTCCAGCCAGAAAGATGCCACCAGTTGTGGACCTCGCATTGTGGAAGACACCTCTAACATGATTCAGCTTTGGATTATAGGGGGTCAATTACCTACCAAAGTGCCTCCGATTAATGATATTGATATAAACAGAGTACGTCAATTGCATCTTGAACAGCTGGGTGGGTTAGAGTCTGAGTTTGGTCACCGTCAGTTATGGAACCTGATTTCCGAAGACGGTACTGATGATGTGGATGTAAAAGCGCTCGAAGCTCAGGATCGTTTAAGAAACGCCTTGGTGGATGACATTCTATCAATTCAGCAGCGGACTAACCATGCTGACCATTCACAAAAGTTCCAGGATTTTATATCGAGCCCGAGTGTAGACGGCTGGATAGCGGTAACTGAGAATAAAACGATCTACCGACTTTTACAGACAGAAACGGTATTAGCACACGATCAGATTATTATACAGTCA
>JAYPBG010000525.1:701-2139 GCA_038124075.1 Gammaproteobacteria bacterium | reverse complement strand
GCTTCATCGTGCCCAGTGGATAGATTCAAGATGCTGGTGGATGGACCGGCCGTTTATGACATCATAGGCAATGTGTGGCAGTGGACAGAGACACCGATCGATGCCTACCCTGGGTTTAACGTACACCCACTCTATGATGATTTTTCAACACCTACATTTGATGGCAAGCACAATTTAATAAAAGGTGGTTCATGGATATCAACGGGCAATGAGAGTTTACAGCATGCCCGTTATGCGTTTAGGCGCCACTTCTTTCAGCACGCAGGCTTTCGCTGTGTTGCTTCTGATAACCCAATGGTGATGGTGGACAAAGTGAACAGTTATGAGACAGACACCTTGGTGTCACAATATCTGGAGTTTCATTATGGTGGACGTTATTTCAATGTCGACAACTATCCGAAAGCGTGTGTCGAAGCCATTTTAACGCAGATGGGCATGAGCCCTAAACGGCGTGCACTTGATTTGGGGTGTGCCGTTGGTCGCTCTACATTCGAATTGGCACAACACTTTGAACAGGTTGAGGGCATTGACTTTTCTGCGCGCTTTATCCAATGCGGGCATGCATTAAAAGAGCAAGGTCGCATTCGATATACCATTACAACAGAAGGTGATCTGGTTGAATATAAAGATCAGAGTCTGTCGGCATTAGGGCTTGAAGGCAGCGCAGAGCGTGTTGAGTTCATCCAAGGGGATGCGACCAACTTAAAGCGCCGATTTAGCGGTTATGACTTGGTGTTTGCAGGTAACCTGATTGATAGGCTCGCAAAACCCGAGCTGTTTTTAAATACCATCGCTGAGCGCATCAATGAGCGAGGTTGGCTGGTATTGACATCACCCTATACTTGGTTGGAAGCGTTTACGGACAAGTCACACTGGGTCGGTGGTTACAAGCAGAACGGTGAAAACTATACCACCTTAACCGGGCTGAAAGCGCATTTAGGCGATCAATTTGATTTAATGGCAACGGACGATATCCCTTTTGTGATTCGAGAAACGGAGCGAAAATTTCAACATACCCTTGCTCAGATGACCGTATGGCGGAAACGCAGTTGACAGGATTTCGCTTTCCAACCCTAAAAAGCGTTGACTACATTCGTCAGCTCGAAGAGAGGGGGCTGCTGAAACCGCCGTTTTTTAACATCAGTGATGCCGGTGCAGCCCCTTCTACGATGGATGAGTTGATCCATTTAGGCCGCGCCTTAACGGAGTTAACGTCGTTAGCGCGAACCGAGTTGACCTATGCCGATCGAAGGGGGGATGAGGCATTGCGAGTGGGCATTGCGAGTCATCTTGCGCCCGTTAACCCCCACCTCTCTGCAGAGCAATGTCTTATTTTTTCTGGTGCCCAAGAGGCCATTTTTGCAGTCGCGGCACAGCTCTTAAGCCCGTCGGATGAGGTGATTGTCTTTTCTCCCGGTTTTCAACACCTGATCTATAT
>JAYPBG010000525.1:0-691 GCA_038124075.1 Gammaproteobacteria bacterium | reverse complement strand
GGCTGGTACTACCCGCTTGACCGTTTGGAAGCGGTGATCTCAAAGAGAACGCGACTGATCTGCGTCAATCAGCCGCATAACCCAACAGGGGCGGTGTTAAATGAAGAGGATATTGCACGCCTGCATCGAATCGTAGATTCAGGTGAGCATTACCTATTAACGGATGAGGTCTCAATTCTTTCTGATTTTAAAGGCTTAGGGGTTGGTTCGCTCTTTATGGATCATCCAAGAGTGATCAGTGTTGGTGTCTGCTCAAAAAGTTTAGGCCTCTCGGGTCTGCGTATCGGTTGGGCATTGGTAAATGATGTGGCGCTTTACCGTCAACTTCTGGATGTAAAAGCCTATACCAGTATCTGTGGCAGTCGATTGGATGAGTGGCTAATGACCGCGCTCTTAAAGAGAGGCGACGCATTGATTCAACGCAACAATGCGATCATTTCAAAAAATGTTGAACATATTAATGCCGTGATGCAGGCGCACGGTGAGCGTCTGCGTTGGCATGAGCCGGCTGCTGGGGTGGTGGGCTATATCGAGTGGTGTGCCTCTAAATCGTATGAGCATTTTCTTAGTTTTCTAAAGCGAGCCTTAGTAAGGCATCGGCTATTAATGTTACCGTCATACTGTTTTTGCACAGAGCGCCTACCGTTCTTTAGGATCGGATTGGGCAGCTGCAGGCTCGATCAAAAGATAC
>JAYPBG010000524.1:0-2155 GCA_038124075.1 Gammaproteobacteria bacterium | reverse complement strand
GAACAACTAACGTTATTCCTGTAGATTCTAGCACAACAAACTATGTTTCTTATTCTCAATCTGATTATGAGAAGACATTCTTGAATGAACCACACTTCTTCACTAATCAGAAGATGATTGCTTCTCAGATTAACGAAACTCTCAATAGTCTGTCAAGTTCTTTGACTTATAAGATGGTTCTTTCTTCCACGAACTCTCATCTATCCCCTCTAGTTGATCTCTCCAGTGCATCTGTTAAGACATCTTCTAGCAGAGTAGAAAATGGTTCTGGTCAAGAAGGTAGATATGGCAGAAGAGATCAAGTCATCAAGTTCTTCCCTGTATATCAATTCCAACTTGCAGGTAATGGTGGAACCGACATTCAAGAAAATCAAATTATCAAAGGTGCTACAACTAAAGCAACTGGTGTCATTGCAAGAGTAAATGGTTCTGTCGTTTACGTCAGAGTAAAAACTGCTCAGTTCTTCCAGAAGGGAGAGACTGTGGAACTAGGAAACCAACTAACCTTGACTTCAGTTACTGTAGATTCTAATCCAACTGAATTGTTCTTTGACATTGCTGATGGTGCTACTATCGTAGCACGTAATCCAAATGTAATCGCACAGACTTATGACAATATTATCACAGGCAAAACAGTCTTGTGGAATAATAAGTCTCAAGAGTTGACATTGAGAACAGATGTTCAACCAATTAATGATGACTTCAATTCTAGAATTATTGATAATGCTGCATTCACTAGAAATGCTACTACGAATGAACAGTCTGCAGATATTTTCCGTGTAGGAGATATTATCAAATACCCAACACAAACCGACGACGAAAATAACTATCTAGAAATTGGAACGGTTACATACACCAATGGTATTGACTTTGTTGCAGAAGATACTTCTAAGAACAGTTCTTCCATTGCTAAGTATGTTACTAAAGAAATTGGAATTAGCAACCCAGGCACAACTATTGATGTGAGACTAACTGCTAATGTCAAAGACATCTCTAACTTAAGAGTTCTTTACAAGTTCAAGAAGTCTTCTAGTCAAGAAAACTTTGAAGATATTGAGTGGGAATACTTCAATGGTGACGGATCACCAAGTGTCTTTGAAATTGCTAGCAGCGAGAATAGCATTTCCAGTGCTGTCGAGAAGCAATCTTCCTATCAAGAATTGCAGTACAGTGTAGATTCTCTACCTGAATTCTCCTCGTTTGCTGTCAAGATTGTCATGAATACAGTAGATCCTGCATTCGCTCCTAAGATCCAAGACATTCGCGCTGTTGCTTCTTTCTAATTTCCGCGTATGGGTTATATCAAAGTTGAAGGGCACGACGGTCTCGTAAGGGACCAAAACACAGGTGCCATCATCAATCGCGACGATTCTGCTATAGCTGCTAGGCGTAAATCCAAGCAACTAAGTTCCGCGTTAGATGACATAAATATGTTGAAGAATGAACTCTCTGAGATTAAATCCCTACTGCGAGAAGTAATCAAAAATGCCAGCAATTAATGTAGCACGTACTGACACCTTTGAACAACAAAGGGTCAAAATTAACGAGATAGGAACTCAACTTTTTAGTATCTCTGCTGGTGGATCAGACCTCTCAGCAGGAAATATTAAACTAGGTGACGGTACTAGATCTGCACCATCTCTTGCTTTTGTAAGCGACAATCAACTTGGTCTATACAAAGCAGACAATAATACACTAGGATTTGTTTCTAACACAAAGAAACTAATCGACTTCAATGATATCAATACGAAGACATACAAAGATTTTGTCTTCCAAAAGAAAGTTCTCCTTACTGATGGAATTACTATTACCAGTCCTGGTAGTGGATACGATGAAGGTACATACGAACTAACACCTCTGGTTGGTGGTACTGGTGACGGTGCGGTTGCAACACTAATTGTTGAAGGATTTACTGGAAATATCCTAAACAATGGTACAAACTACAACCCAGGTCAATTTACAGGTATTGACTTGATTGGTGGCAATGGTACTGGTGCAACTTGCGAATTTGTCGTCGAAGAACTAGAAGGTGGTATTACCAATACTGGTTCTGGTTATCCACCTGGAGCATATCTAAACGTACCAACAACCAGTTCTGGATCTGGCACAGGAGCAACTCTTGACCTAACTGTAACTGGTACTACAGATCTAACCC
>JAYPBG010000523.1:0-2160 GCA_038124075.1 Gammaproteobacteria bacterium | reverse complement strand
CCGCGCAACGGCTTCCATTGCATAGGTCCCCCCGCCAGGCACAATCACGGTGGAGTGTGCTGCGTAGACCTCTTTCAGTGACGCTGAAAGGTCGTTCATGACGCCTTGAAACGCTTCTGACATATGATTTAATGAGCGGTCTGTATAAACAACCGAATACTCTAAAAGATCAGCCGACATATAAAACTCCTTTCAATACACACTTTCAATACACACTTTCAATACACACTTTTAATACACACTCATGCTCAATCCACTTAAAGATAGCAACGAAAACAGCGCTCAAGTTGCCTCACTTAAAATTTTTCTCATTATAAGGAAAGGTGATGTTGAGCAGCACCCAAAACGCACCGGCAAATTCAGTCAACTCGCCTCGGCGCCCGGTATCTGAAAGCGCTTTAACAACCACCTCCACCGTCACCAATATCAAAATATAGCCGACAATTTGATAGCCTTTTGGAATAGGCACCGCCCATCGGTTAAGCCAATCCTTAACCGATGGGCGCTTATGGTAGAGCGGCGTCAACACCGCTAAGTAGATTAAGAGCACCAAGGCGAGTCCTGTACCAAATATAAGCTGATTTATTTTTTTTCCGTTTACCGTCATATTGTGCAGATTGGTCTCTTTTTGTGCATTATATGTCTGAAAAAACTCATTACTCTCCAGCCCAATTAAGCGCTGCCCCCACGAGATCTCCTCCCCCGCACCAAAGAGAAAAAAGAGCGTTAACAGCAGCGTCACGATACCATAGGGCCAACCACGACGCAGGCCTGCACGCAACAAACGTTGCCAACAGACCACCATACTGGTGAGCAGAGCCACTACGGTCAGCCACTCGAGCACACCGTCTTCTACGGTATAGACGGTATCAAAATAGCTCTGATTGAAGATCGATAGGAGAACACCTAAAAGTAAAAAAAGCGCAATATAGTAAAAGACCACACGCTCTATTTGAGAGATATTCGACCCTGGCGCCTCCACTGGCGCCTGAGGGGAGGGGCTGGAAGCTTTGGAAGACCGTGTGTTCGAAGAGGGCGTGTATGACATAGTGCTTTACCTTGTTCAATACCTACTTGTTCAATACCTAGAGAGTCAAAACCGTAGATTCATGGGCGATCCACGAGCGCCCGTTAGGCATCGGTGACGGGCGCTTTTTTCGATTTCAACGCTCGATGACGCACCCCCCGTACCACAGAACCAACATAAGATGAAATAACGGCACTTAGGGCAATGATCGAAACAACCGGATCAATCAAATAGTCCCACAGATTGCGACTCTCATAAAGATTCAACTCATAACTGATCAAAGAGAGCGCGATCCAAGCGGTTACAAAAAAGGCTCGAAGCGCAAGTGCAAAGAGGCCGATCGAAAAAATGAGCCACTCAAACAGTCCAAAATGATACCCTAACCGATAGGTATCTGCCTGACCCCAACCTAACGCAAAAGGGTAAAGCAGCAGCGACATCATCGCAATGACCAGATAAAAGAGCCGCTTATCCTGAGCAACCAGAAGGTCTTGCCGCTGAAACACAGAGGCGACGGCAGCGCCAGATAAAAGCAAGGTGGCAACACTCAAATCACCGAACACACCCCGAAAGTAGATCACCAACGGCTCATCCAGAATGGGGAACAGCGCAAAAAAGAGCGCCATCACCATCAACCCAATCTGCACGGCACGGCTTTGGCGTTGCGCACGCATCACATTCAGCAACAGCGCGCAATAAGCAAGCGCAACACCCGCTAACCCAAGTAGAGCACTCATAGCCATGGTTATACCCCCTCCTCTTCACGACTGAGTTGTTGCTGCAGCCAACGGTCATTGAATTCAATATGTTTTATATACAGCCGATCCCAGCTATAGACCAGGTGGTAGTGACCATCACTGGATTGGATCATATAGGGGTAAGAGAAGCGAAGCGCTGTATCGTCACTGAACTCAAAATCATGCAAAAGCTGCCAACTGCGCCCATTGTCTTTTGAGTAGCCCAACGAGAGCCGGTTGCGCGATTCTGGAGAGTTATTAAAGACCATCATCAACCCATCCTGAAACGGCCCCCCTTGTATGCGCATACCGGCAATGGCGGCGTTGGGGTTGGGCAAGGCTGTTTTCACAGGATGGCTCCATGAGCGACCGGCATCAAAGGTCTCTGTCAAGAGC
>JAYPBG010000522.1:0-2162 GCA_038124075.1 Gammaproteobacteria bacterium | reverse complement strand
CCCTCACTGCGTCCACTGAGTTTACGATTATGCTCCATCAATGACCTTTACCACCCTCATATTCATATTACGTCCACGATTACGTCCACTATATTCACCACCTACTTATAGCCTTTCACTATATAACCTCTCAATATAGCCTCTCAATGTTAGGCTAATCCAACACCGTTATGCTGGGAACATTGCGGGAACATTGTATACCAATTTCTGCACCCAAGAAGAAAAAAGAGATATAAGAGCTGAGCCTTCGATAAAGACTCGACACATGCGGGCATAATGCCTTACCCTTACCAGGTAAAAGGAATAAGGAAATAAGGAGAACAGCATGGGAAGCACACTGAGTTTAATACAGCGTCACACGAACAACCAAGCTCAGCACCGCAAGCCTCAACACTCAAGCAACGCCACTGTCTACCATTATGGAGGCAGTATCAAAGAAACCCGGAGGTCACTGCTGCCGGTTTTATGCGCATTCAGGCAGATCAAGCTGGATAACATAGGCATAGAGACACGCACGGATAACCCAAGGATACTCTCCATCGCATGCGGTTATGGTGAGGACGCGCCGATCTATCGCATCGCCTTCGGTGAAAAGACCTTTGTCATGGGCATCGATATCGCACCAAAATTTGAAGCAATGCAAGCGGCCGAAAAAAATAAACCAACACGCTATATGCTCCATGATGCACGGAATCTCAATGTAGCGCCTGACTTTGACCTCATCACCGTACGACACCCAGAACCCTCCTCCAGCGAAGCTGAGTGGATCGAAATATTCAAAGAAGCCGCACGCTTATCCAAAATGTCACAAGCGCCTATTTTAATGACCACCTTCAACCAAAAAGAGCGTCAGTTTTTTATCGACCTATCGAAAATGTTAACGCCCCAAAACAGCACTGTTCGATTGACCCAAGCCTATACAAATCAGTTTACTGAAAAAAACATCGACATCAACGGTGATCTCTGGGGCCAAGACCGATACATTGCCATTTTTGAACCCTAGCCCAACATATGCTCTCTCCTCTCTCCCTCTCCAATAAAAATCCATCCCGATCCAAAAATAGCCAAATAGGAAGCCAAATAGAGGAGCCAAATAGGACACCCATATAAAATCTCAAAGAACAGCCAACTTTTTTATGGATGTCCCCTTATGCACCCTTATGCACCTCCCTTATGCATTTCCCCTTACGCATTATGGATGTCCCCTTACGCATTATGGATGTCCCCTTACGCACCCATTACTCATAATTCATAATTATACCTCCCCTTACGCACCGAAACCTGGCTGTCCTCTCATAAACCTCCTCTCATAAACCATTGCCCAGCGCCTATTTTGTGACACAACACTCTTTTGTTTTGACAAAGTCACTTAAAATGGTACCTAATATGGCAAATTGATACGCCGTACCTCTGAACAACCAACGAGCCACATTATTGATAAGCATGAGTGAGAGATTAAGTTTATGGGTGGATATATAAGCACATTAATAACGTACGCAGAAAACTCCATGACACAGAGTCATCAAAAAGGCGGCCCTGTTCAGCTGCCCAATGAGCAGTGGAAGAGCATTATGCTATATTCAGACGCCCAATCAGTATTGCATCTTCACGATCTCTCAGAAAACTTGAGGAATATCGCTAACCGCTTAACAAAGCCTGAACTTGACATAATCAATGCCAATGCTGAATCAAAAGAACAACAACGGTTGCTCTTTCGAACTGAAAACGGATCCCTGCGCTCCATCACAACAGTACCCCAACAACAATTTAACATGGCCGAAGTGGGGCCCATTTCACCGGATGAACTGAACTATCTGGCACGGCACGCTGATCACAGGAAAGTGCGTTATGCTGCGGTGTGCCGAGGAAGCTTAACCGTTGAGACGTTAGAGCATGCCGCAAAGCATGATCATGATTGGCGCGTGCGAACGGCTGCGGTAAACAGCAGGCGTTTAACAGACGATACATTAGACTATGTGGCAATGCACGATAAACATTACGAGGTACGGCTTGCAGCAATAAGAGTGGGGCATTTACATTTACCTATTGCAACGCTAGAGCATATTGCAAGAAATGATATCAGTTGGCGTGTACGGGTCTATGCAAAATCTTTTTTAAATCAATAGTTTGGACAGTTTTACACGGCTATAGCCCCGTAGTCA
>JAYPBG010000521.1:1356-2166 GCA_038124075.1 Gammaproteobacteria bacterium | reverse complement strand
CCCATGCTACGCAGATAGTCAAATGCACCGCTTGAACCTGCGCCTGGATTTTTGCGTCTCCAGTTCAGATAACCACGAACCGCCTTCTCATATCTCTTTTTGTTATAGACCTTCTTGTCCATCCACTGGTCAAATGCTGGCATCAGCATCCCGCCAATAGATTTATCGCCGAATGCACCTGCTTTGCCGAAAAACTTTTCATCGACATTTTCCTGCATCGGTGTATCTTTTTTATACTTCTTGACCAGTTTGTCAGTGCCTTCTTCACCCGCACCGGACTCACCATACATCTGTTTGAATGACTTGGTATATTTGGACGGTTTGGTTTCTGCACCCTTGTCGCCTGGGGCAGGTTTGTATGCGGACGAGTCATCGTCGTCTTTTGCAGTGCCTTTCTTGAAGTGAGCAGCGCGTTTCTTCTTGGTCGCGGCAGACATATCGTCACCTTCCGCATCCTTCGCATAATACTTCTTAGGTTGCGTCCCCTTGACATCAGCACCGATTTCCGGATCCTGGGGAGTTCTTGTTTTCTCGACGAGTTCTACATCGTCCAACCATTTGCGAAGTCGTTTTCCGTTCATCTCGACGATGACATAGTTTGCTCCGAGGACTGATACAATGCCGACCTCTTCGCTCTCTTTTACAGCGACCATATCGCCAATCTCAAATAACTCACCCGAGACATATGCCTCGCGAGTATCGCTATGCTTGCCAAGATCGATATGATTTTTGAATGAGAAGTTCTCTTTCAGACCCATACCCCTGCGAACATCGTTGAAGAGTTTGCGAGTATCCTTGTCGGACATAGAC
>JAYPBG010000521.1:0-1330 GCA_038124075.1 Gammaproteobacteria bacterium | reverse complement strand
TGTTCTCACTTGGTCGTCACCGACAATCATCGTGACTTTCTTATACCCCATATTATAGAGTTTGGTAGCAACATCGATAGCATTCTTGACAGACTTGTCGACGATGACATTGCGACCATGCTTTGGAAACATTTTGCGAATATGCTTTACCTTGTCAGAATATGACAGAGGATTTTTCTTTGGGTCAGACGACTGGGATACAAAAATCTTGTAATCAGAACCACGGGACTTTTTAACAAGAGTGTCAATCACCTTGCCATGACCAATCGTTGGCGGATTCATCCGACCAAACGTGAAGAAAACCTCGCGTTCTTCTTCTACCAAATATGACTTAAAATTCTTTATCATTTCTCACTTTTCGCCTTACGCAAATCTCGTTTCTTCTCTTTGTCTGTGGGAGCAGTTTCTTTGCAAGTTTTTGAATTACCGGTTTTTTCTTCTCAAGTTTCTTCTCCCAAGTTGCCTTCTCGCTCGGAGAAAGTTCTTGGTAGTTACGACCCTTGAGCATTTTACTTAGGATTTTTTTACGCGCTGCTTTGTTAGCACGCTTCTTTGCATCTTCGGGAGAGAGAGGACGGAACTGTTTACGCTTGCGACCAATAGCAATACGAGACTTCATGCGTTTCATTTGCTGGGCGCGTTTGCGGCGTTGTGAGATGTCGAGTGCTTCGTCTTGCTCTTTGGGAGGATTGGTGGACGAATACTCTGCATTCGACCCAGCACCGATATCTAACTTTCTTTTCTTGGCATTTCTTGCCTGTTGTTCATCACCGCCACGGGTGTAATCAACATTCAAAAAATCCATAAACCCTAAAGGTTTTGCCATTGGTTTTCCCCATTTACTTTACTCTCTCCCACCCCTTCAGAATATCGGGCGAGAAATTGTTATACGAAAATTCAAGGCGGTCAACAAGTTTGACCGCATCACCACCTAATTTGTCAATCGCGACAAAACCCTCTGCACCAGTGCGAACCTTGTAACCTTTTTTGGTCTGCACAAATGCATCGAACTTGTCAATACTATTAAGTGTATTTATAAGGATAAGTTTTGCAAATACGATATTTTTCTGTAAATCAATCATACTTACAAGTGAGTTTTTGTTGAATCACACGACCCTTCTGAGTCTTGCGCTTTGCCATCTCTTCTGAGAACTTTCCTTGTATGTGAGATATCAATCCAGCGACATGTCTCCGACTATCCGGAATGACCTGACCTGCTCGGACAAACTTATTATTGTATGCCTCAATCATTCGAGCGAGTTCTTGATTGTTTTCCAGTTCGCGTAGGGTTGAACCTGCAATGCTATTGAATAACTTACCTGCCGTTGAC
>JAYPBG010000520.1:0-2168 GCA_038124075.1 Gammaproteobacteria bacterium | reverse complement strand
GGTAAAGTGGCGTAGAGCGGCGAGTTACCCATTGAAGAGTCTGAGTTGGAGCCTCTTCTTGCGGTTAAAGAGGGGCAGGTTTTTTCTCGGCAGTTGCTGACGTTTACAGAAGATCTGCTCGCAAAGCGTTTAGGCAATGTCGGTTATACCTTTGCTGACGTAAAAGGTGTGCCGGATGTTCAGCCAGGTGAAAACCGAGTGGATGTCACGTTCTTTGTTGATCCTGGCAAGCGCGCCTATGTTCGACGTATTGAGTTTGGCGGTAATGGGCGAACATCGGATCAAGTCCTGCGCCGTGAAATGCGCCAGATGGAAGGTGCTTGGGCTTCTACGCAGAAAATAGAGCGCTCGAAAGTACGTTTGCAGCGCCTCGGCTTTTTTAAGGGGGTGACCGTAGAGACTGCTCGGGTGCCGGGAAGTGACGACCAGGTGGATGTGAAGTTTCAAGTTGAAGAGCAGCCATCGGGCTCGATTGGCGCAAGTGTCGGGTATCAGCAAGGCACCGGTGTTGTGTTTGGAGCCAATGTCAGTCAAAGCAATTTTTTAGGTACGGGTAATCAAGTCACCTTTAATTTGCAGCGCACCAGTATTCAAAATCGCTATAATTTCTCCTATTTAAATCCCTATTTTACAATTGATGGTGTCAGCCGCGGTTTTAAACTCTATTTTAAAGAGACAGACTATTCAGATGATAATGAGTTTTCAAGCTATCGAACCGACTCCTACGGTGTTGGCGTTAATTACGGTTACCCCATTAATGAGAATGAGCGGCTTAGGTTTGGCTTTGGGTTTGATAATACCACTATATTTGCAACGCAGATCTCAGCTGACGATGTACGGGCATTCATTGATTACCAAGAGCAGCCCGAAGAACTCTGCGTAGACGGGGTGTGTAATGGTGGTACGCAGAGTGAAAGTTTTAACACGTTTATAGGTTCGGCTTCATGGAAAAGAAGCACTTTGAACAGAGGGGTGCTTCCGAACAGGGGCGCCTCAAATACTTTGGCGTTAGAGTTCTCGATACCGGGCAGTGACTTGAATTACTATAAGCTCACCTACAATGGTGAGCGATACTTCCCCCTATCCAAATCATGGACACTGCGCACCCGAGCAGAGCTCGGTTATGGCGGTGGTTACGCGGATACTGAGCGATTGCCGTTCTATAAGCACTACCTTGCAGGCGGCACAGGATCGATACGTGGTTTTGAATCAAGAAGCTTAGGGCCGAAAGAGGCTGTCAATGACAGTGATGCGGTTACGGATGATCCTTTTGGAGGGAATGTGTTAATAGAGAGCAGTTTGGAATTTATTTTTCCAACGCCGTTTGTCAAAGATAAGCGTACGGTGCGAACACTGTTTTTTGTTGATGGTGGAAATGTCTTTGATACCGAACGGTCTGATGACCAAAATGTTGAGCTTGATCCAGATGAGTTCCGCTTTTCAGCCGGGCTAAGTCTCTCTTGGATAACCGGTATTGGCCCGCTAACCTTTACCTTTGCAAAAGCGCTCAATGATGAGCCTGGAGATGATGTTCAATTCTTTGACTTCAGTCTGGGTCAGTTTTTCTAGGCTTTGGATGAAGAGGATACTATTGGCGAAGCGTGCTGGCCGATGTTTGGACTGTCTAAAATAACGTTTTAAAAAGCGAACTTAAAGTGAACTAAAAATGCACTAGAGGTGCAGACAAAGACTATTTAAGGAGAACATTATGTTGAAAAGAGTGCGAGAGCAAGTGAGAGCCGTAAAACAGATGAGGCGCGCATTGAAGCCAGCTCTGTTGTTGATGAGCTTTTTGCTTGTGGCGCTGCCTGCAGCCGCTGTAAATGCAAAATCTTTATCGATTGCTGTGATTGACCCAGTGGCGGCTTTATCCAATACGGACCAAGCAAAAGCCATGATGGAACAGTTTAAAAAAGAGATGGGGTCCGATGCGCAAGAGGCGCTGCGTCTTGAGGATGAGATCAAAGAGCTCATTGAAAAGGCGCAGAAAGATGCGGCCATCATGTCAGCTGAACAGGCCGAGTCGTTAAATGCAAAAGCGGAAGATAAGAAGATGGAATATGGTTATGTGCGTAAAAAGCTGCAGAAAAAACAGAAAGAGGGGCGCGATCAGATGCTGAAGGTGCTTGGGCCTAAGCTTGAGATCGCCATTGGGGCGCTTATTAAAG
>JAYPBG010000519.1:0-2179 GCA_038124075.1 Gammaproteobacteria bacterium | reverse complement strand
AAAACAATAGAACAAATAACAACCTAATAGGCTGCTATTTCGCGCCAGCGACTAGTTAGGCGGTGTATCATATGGTTGTTCAAAAACGATCAGCCATTGACCATTTACCCAGGAGATACACCACCATGAGTACGAAAGATATCAACTCTGAGCTAGAAAATCCAGTCAATGATTGCTCGCTTCATGATCTATTGGCGCAATCGACTCGTTCGCAACGGCCATCTTCCAGGTCGAGAAGTGACCTCAGGTATAGGTCCGGTCACAGTATCAGTGCCGCGAGTTAAAGATCGCAAAAAAGTGTCCAGTAATGATGAGAAGATTCGGTTTAGCTCGAATATAGTAGAGTGGCTATACTTTGATGGGCACATAAACTCGAGTATTCTAGACATCATTGAAGAAGAGAATAAGTGTCATGAGCAATAGGTCAAAACTACGTAGTTATACGTCAGATTTTAAAGAGTCGGCCGTACAGTTAGCATTAAAAGGTGATAAGACTGTCACAGCAGTAGCTAGAGATTTGGGCATAAACCCAAGTACCTTGCATACCTGGGTGGCAAAATATAAAGATCCAACAGAAAACAAATCATCTCCAGATTCTAGTTCGCAAGAGCACTTGTACGATGAGATTAAGCGCTTAAAAAGAGAGAATGCTCGATTAAAAGAAGAGCAGGCCATATTAAAAAAGGCGGCGGCGTACTTTGCAAAAGAAACATTGTAAAGTACGCCTTTATTAAAAATCATATTGGTCAATTTAGAGTGTGTGTTATGTGCAGAGTTCTGTATGTATCAAAGTCTGCGTTTTATGCGTGGCTGCATCGCCCTGTTAGCAACTTATTGCAGGAAGACGAAATATTGAAGCCGATAATATTAAATATATTCAACGATAGCCTACAGAAATATGGCGCTAGAAGGATTCGAAAGGAGTTATTAAAAAAGGGGCATAAAGTTAGTAGAGCTAGAGCTGGGAAGTTAATGAAAAGTCTTAATTTGAAGTGTAAGGCCGCAAAGAAATACAAGGCTACCACCAATTCTAAACACTCTCTGCCTGTATACCCAAACCTATTAAATAGGGAGTTTAATGTTTCTGATCCTAATAAGGCCTATGTAGGAGATATTACATATATCTGGACTGAAGAGGGTTGGTTGTATTTGGCCGTTTTAATTGATCTGTACTCAAACCAACGTTTGATATCAAAATATGATTTTCAATGCAGCATGAGTAGAAAAGGTAATTGTTGGGATAATGCACCAGCAGAGAGCTTTTTTAAAACTTTTAAATCAGATCTTATTTACCATGCTAGATTCAAAACCAGGGAGGAAGCTGAGGCTGCAATATTTGAGTACATAGAAGTGTTTTATAATCGTCAGAGGCAGCATTCGAGCCTTGATTATTTGACGCCAGTGGAATACGAAGAAGCTAATGCAGCTTGAGAGTATGAGGCAGCTAGAGCCGCCTCATTACCTTTGACGGTCATCGCCACCTCTGGCTGTTCCGTATGAAGAGTATACCATTATCTTTGTAAAAATACCTGCGGGTGAATGTTCCGCTTGCGGAACAGAGGGCCGGCGAGGCCCTGAAAATAGGGGTAGATGAGTGATATACACCTCAAAAGTGGGCAAAACTATCGCAAAAAAAGTGTCCGGAAAAGTCTTGCCACTCCAGTCCCGGCTGGTTGCTAGCCGTTACCGGGTAGCGGGCTTTCACCGCCAATCTCTAGCCGATTTATCTCGGCGCACTGGGTGTCCTTGCTCGCTCATTTTCCAGTGTGTATTTTCCAGGGAAATACCCTATAATCCCCCTCAGCTAAAACAGCTTATATATCAATAGGCAATCAATCATTACTGTTCACACACTTATTTTTCGTATTTTTGATCAAGGAGTTTACTTTGAACATACTAAAGAGTATATGTTGTTTCCCCACTTCCCAACAAGCGAATGCAGCTGAAGGTACGCAAAGCCCAGAAACAAACAACCCTGAGCAGATTGAAGCCTTGAACAGCACACTGAAAACACTGAATGCCATTGTGCAAAGCAGGGAGTGTGGATCGCTTAGTCACCTTGGAGCACTCAAAAACAGCCTTAATGGCGCAACTTTCAATAAGGCCACCCTAAAGAGCATGAAGCCTATAGTGGACCCCAAAAATGAGACACCAGGGTAAAATAGAGAAATGTTAACCT
>JAYPBG010000518.1:1525-2183 GCA_038124075.1 Gammaproteobacteria bacterium | reverse complement strand
GCGCTACGCTGAACTGTGTGAAAAATGGTGTCTTGTTGATTGGGCCGACGGGTGCTATTGATTACCTGAATAGGGCGGCTGAAAACCTATTGGGTGTAAATATGGCGGAGGTGGTAGGTAAACCGTTGCTTGAGCACCTGCGCTTGATGGATGAAGTGTATAAAGTAGATTTGATCGATGATATTGTCGAACGGTTGGAGGTGAGTGATCCTTTTTCGTTTGGACCTGATGTGCTGCTTGTATCCAGAACGGGTGAAGAGTTTAATGTGGAGTGCAGCTTTACACCTATGTTTATAGGCGGTACCGAAGGTGCCCACGGTTTTACGATCACCATTAATGATATTACAGAAGCCCGAAAATATAACGATCAACTTCGTTATGAGGCGACACATGACCGCTTAACGGGGCTTTCCAATCGTGCAGAATTCGAGAGTGCGGTCCAAGAGGCGATTGAGTATGCGCAAGAGCATCAGCTTTGTCACTCTGTGCTCTATTTGGATGTTGATCAGTTTAAGGTGGTTAATGATACTTGTGGGCACTTGGCTGGCGATGAACTATTGATTCAGCTCTCTGAGTTTCTGAAGCGTAAAATGCGCCGTCGAGATACCCTCTCGAGATTAGGTGGGGATGAGTTTGGTGTGGTCCTTTGGCGTTGCAG
>JAYPBG010000518.1:0-1515 GCA_038124075.1 Gammaproteobacteria bacterium | reverse complement strand
AGCTTGAGGATTTTCGTTTTCAATGGAATGATAAAAGCTTTCTGGTAACATTTAGTATCGGTATAGTGGTGATCGATGAGCGATGTATGACCTGGGCCGAAGTTTTAAGTCGTGCTGATTCTGCTTGTTATGTTGCAAAAGAGGAGGGTAGGCATCGATTTCATGTTGCGGATGCGCAAGACCCTCAAACGGTGCAACGTTTTGGAGAGATGGAGTGGGTTTCAGAGTTGATCCAAGGCTTGGAAGAGGGTGGTTTTGAGTTTGCGCATCAAGAGATACATTCCGTAGGGGATGGCCTACCATCAAACAAATTTTTTGAGATACTGTTGCGTTATGTGGATCGTACTGGACGGATGCATCTGCCAGAAAATTTTTTACCAGCAGCAGAGCGCTATAGTGTTGTGTCAATGCTCGATCGCTGGGTTGTGACGCATGTTTTACAATGGTTAATGGAGCACCCAGAGCAGTTGGATCAGATGGATATGGTCTGCATAAACCTTTCGGGACTCACCGTTCAAGACGATGATTCGTTACTTTTTTTCCAAGATATATTAGGCAGCTCTCGAGTGGACTTGCGTAAAATCTGTTTTGAGATAACAGAAACGGTTGCCGTGACGTTTTTAAGGCGTGCAAACTACTTTATCAGTGCGATAAAGGAGCTCGGCTGCCGTTTTGCGCTTGATGACTTTGGGGCAGGTATGTCCTCTTTTTCTTATTTGAAACATTTGCCTGTCGATTTTATAAAAATAGATGGCGGTTTCTCCCGTAATTTGTTAAAAGACCCTGTTGATGCGGCTTTGGTAAAATCGATCAATGATGTGGCTCATATCATGGGTAAAATGACCATTGCGACACGCTGTGAGACCGAAGCTGTCTATAATAAGTATCTTGAATTAGGTGTTGATTATGTTCAAGGTTACTATGTAGGGCGCCCAGCGCCACTGTCGGATCGTCAGGGTAAGCTGTCGTCGTAAGTGAAAAAATATGATTCTGATAAATAAGGAAATAATCTTTATAAATAAGTAAACAATTCTTTACTCAAAGTTGCTCTTTCCACCACCGCTCATTAACGTATTGATTCGTTAAGCCTTATAGGAGTGCTCTTCTTTTTTTCTACGTTTTTCTGAGTTTTTCTACGTTTTTCTGCTTGATATACGCTTTATATCAGATTGCATCATAGGTCTAACTCGATACAATCGACCCATAGGGGTTGTGAGGGGTTGTGTGTAATTGCGCGTTAAGCAGAATGTGCATTAAAAAACAGAAGGTAAAAGGTTGCAGTGATGTTGGAAGAGCAGGCGGAAGCAGGTGTTGAGTACAGTGGTCGTAAAGTAAGCAGGCGGGGCAGTGAGCGCCGAAGAAAAGCGATACTCGCGTCAGCGCTGAGGATCATTATACGTGAAGGTGTACGGGGTATCCGTCACAGGGCGGTTGCGAAAGAGGCAGGGGTACCTCTTTCTCAGGGCTGTCCCATCAGAAGTTTTGAGCCAGAATTGAGTGTAAAGTAGACTCTCC
>JAYPBG010000517.1:1969-2184 GCA_038124075.1 Gammaproteobacteria bacterium | reverse complement strand
GTTCTAGGAAAAGTGTATGTTTATAAATGGAACAAGGCTACATCCATATGGGAGCAAAAAGGTACTACCATATATGGCGAACAACTTGGAGATTTATTTGGTGCATCAGTTTCTTCTAGTGCAGATGGTAACGTTGTATTGGTAGGGGCACCATCTAATAATGGCAATGGAACTGGGGCTGGCCTAGTACGGGTGTTTAACTGGAATGGGTCCAC
>JAYPBG010000517.1:0-1834 GCA_038124075.1 Gammaproteobacteria bacterium | reverse complement strand
GTAGTTTTTTGAATGATGATAATGGTAGTAATGCCGGACAAGCACGAGTTTATTCTTTGTTAAGTGGAACAATGACTACACAATTAGAATTACCAGGTACATCAGGTGAAAATGGATGGCATTTATTTACTAGTCCCTGGAGTAATCCCCTCAATGACTTCCTAGAGCCGTTGTGGACACAAGGAATGACAGGTTCGGATGCCCCAGATTATGGTGCGTCTAATGTATACACCTATTCAGAATCCACTCAGCAGTATACGGCTTTACCTAGTTTAGAAACTTCAGTAATACCAGGTATGGGCTATGCGCTTTATGCGTATGCCGATGATGATAATAATGGTGATAGTGATTCTTGGCCTAAGACGCTGACAGGCTCAGGAAATAATTTAACTAGCTCGGTATCTATTGCGGTGAGTAACACAGATTTGGACGGCAGTACTGGATTAAGTGGAGAAGAAGGATGGAATTTGATGGGTAACCCGTATCCGTATAGCATTGTGGTGGATTCGGTGATAAGCGCCTTAAAGGAAGTAGATGCAGAAGCCAGTACTTCGATGTATATCTGGGATAAAACAGCTAATGATGGGGAAGGAGCGTATTTAAATAGTGTAGAAGATTCAATTAAATATATAGCTCCTTTTCAAGCATTTTGGGTGCGACTTCTAAGCCCAGAAGCTTCAGGAACTGCAGTGATACGTCCCACGGCACGCACCGCATCCTTTGCGACATTTTATAAAACAATATCTGGATCAATACCAGCACCCATGCTTAGTTTTACAATGAGTCATGAAGGATTTAGTTCTAAGGCAAGGCTGCGTTTTAATGAGCAAGCACAGGTTGGCATCGACCCCTATGATGTGTTTAGTAAAGCGCCATTATCGGAGCGTTATGTGCGTATGTATTCTGAGGTTGGAGATCAGCAGTTGTCTAGTAATTACTTGCCATTATCTGGGCAGCAGATGCAGATACCTTTTGTATTATCAAGCAGTGAATTAGGCACCTATGAGTTGGAATGGCGCGTACAGGAGATCCCTTCGGATTGGACTCTAAACTTGATAGATTCCCAAGGAGTAAGCCATGCTCTTTCAACCGATGGAGGGATAGTATTTGAGGTTACAGAAACGGGAGAGTTCACAGTATTTGAAGTAGTGTGGAGTCCAGGGACGAGTAATGAGGTGAATCCGGAATTGCCACAGCGCCTAGAGCTGAGCCAGAACTATCCGAATCCATTTAATCCGACAACGATCATTCAATTTAGTTTGCCACAGGCAGGGCAAGCAAAAGTAATGGTATATAATGTGATGGGTCAAAAGGTACTGGAATTGGGAGGGAAACGGTATGAAGCAGGTGTGCATAGGTTGCGCATGGATGCAAGGAGCTTAGCGAGCGGGGTGTACATCTATCAGTTATTTGTGGATGGAGCGTGGGTACAAACGCAAAAAATGACTTTGATCAAATAATAAAATCAGAATAAGGCGGTGAAAAGAAAATTGGTATATGTAAAAAAAGAGCGCATTAGTTAATTCTTTGCTTAAAACACGGTGTAGGGGTGTAAGATTACATGGGTAAACCTATAGCAAAATCTAGGAAGTCATGGGATTGTTGTAGGTATTTTTATGGATATAAGATACTATGATCATTCATAGGGATATATTTGAATTAATTATCGGTAATTACTTTAGGGGTAAGAGGTGGTTCAGGTGTATAAGTAATGTTAACATTATAAAACTATCTCGTGTGAAAAAATTTATTCAAACAATTCTACTTGTTTTCCTACAACTAGTCAGCAGTTCTGTGTATGCATTTCAAGCTGAACCCGTATTTACTTCTACCG
>JAYPBG010000516.1:0-2222 GCA_038124075.1 Gammaproteobacteria bacterium | reverse complement strand
TGACGCTCAGTCGTAAGGCGCGGTGTCGCGCGTTGCAGCTTCCTGCATGGAATGAGGCGCTTTCGCTGCCTCGCCCATGGGACCAGCAGTGGTCTTTAAGGTTGCAACAGATCTTGGCATATGAAACCGACCTGCTGGAGTACCCGGATCTGTTTGATGGTTCACCTGTAATTGAGTCGAAAGTAAGGGCGCTGAAAACGGCTGCGCGCGCTGAAATTGATAAAATTCTTGCAATGGGTGGGGGATTGGCTGCGGTTGAAACCGGTTATATGAAGTCGCAACTTGTCATCTCGCAGGCAGAGCGGATGAGTAAAATTAATGCCCATGAGTTGACCATCGTTGGAAAAAATCGATGGATGGAAGGGATCGACTCACCTTTGGTGACGGACTCAGATGGTGGTGTGTTTAAAGTGGATCCTGATTCAGCGGCATTGACCTTACGCACACTGGAAGAGACGCTGGCTAACCGAGATGAAGCGGCGGCTCAAGCGGCATTACGTGCTCTGAAAGTGGCTGCACAGGGTAGCGATAATATGATGCCTGCCTCCATTCAATGCGCAAAAGCGCGCGTCACCACCGGTGAGTGGACACAGACACTGAAAGAGGTTTTTGGTGAGTACCGCCCCCCGACTGGCATTGAAGGGCAATCGCTGACGCTGGAAAATGAGGGCTTGCATCGGGTGCGCGAAAAGGTCGATCACTTTATTGAGCGGTATGGCCATCGCCCAAGAATGGTGGTTGGGAAACCGGGTTTAGACGGCCACTCAAATGGGGCAGAGATGATCTCCGTGGCGGCAAAACATGCCGGTTTTGATGTCATCTATTTTGGAATCCGCTTAAGTGCGGTTGATATCGTTCGCTCCGCTATAGAAGAGGATGTCGATATTATTGGAATTTCACTGCTCTCTGGTTCGCATATGGAGATCATCGATCAGCTTTTTGCCGAGTTAGAGCGCGAAAACGCTAAAGCGCATATTCCAGTCATGCTGGGCGGGATTATTCCAAACAGTGATATACCGGCTTTAAAGGAGCAAGGGGTTAAAGCCGTTTTTACCCCCAAGGATTTCGACCTTATGGACATTATGAACCGAACCATGGATATTATTTTTGAGCACAAAGCGCTGCCCAATAGGGCGCTTGATCTGAGTTCGTTGGATTGCGATGACAAGGTCGGAGTGATAAACGATGAGCTTCCGGTGGGTTAGATGAGAGATGTTGAAGCCGCATTGGCTGGAGAGAAATATGCGCTTGCACGGTTGATCTCACTGTTTGAAAATCAAAAACCGACGTCACAGCAGCGGCGTATTGACATTTTAGAATATCTACAACAGCACCCTGATTGCCGTGATCATTTGGGTTTTTTGCTCGGTATTACAGGCACCCCGGGTGCAGGTAAATCGACCTTGATTGGCCAAGTGAGCCAATATCTTTTGGATCAACATCAGGCACTTCGCATCGCCGTCATCGGCATCGACCCCTCCAGCAGGATTTCGGGTGGGGCGCTTCTGGGTGATCGTACTCGTATTCAAATAGATAGACATCATCAACGTTTCTACTTCCGTTCTCAGTCATCCAACAACGAGCTGGGCGGTTTGACGCAGCAATGTTTTAGTGTTTGCCGATTATTGCGCTATCTTTTTGATTTTATCATCATTGAAACGGTAGGCATTGGTCAGAATGAGATTGATGTTCATGCGTTAGCAGAGCACACGTTTCTTGTGTTGCAGCCTTTTGCGGGTGATCAGATTCAGTTTATGAAAGCGGGTATTATGGAGATGCCCGATGGCTTTATTGTCAATAAGTGCGATGAAGCGCCGTTAGCGAAGCAGAGCTATCATGCATTGAAAAGTACACTGAGGTATACATCACCTAAAGAGATCTTTATGGTGAGCGCGCATAAGGGTACAGGTGTTCAAGCGCTGGCCAATACCATTATGGCGCTGCCTGAAACAGGGGCGCGACGCCAGCCCAGTGAACTCAATGCTGCGTTTACCCGGCGTTGGGTTCAACAGCAGTATGGCGCTTATGGACTGGCCGATTTTGATCGCCGTAGAGGGCCTTTTAGTGTGCTTAACACCGTTTCTAATCTGGAGGCTATGCCGATAGAAAAGGTTCAGAGCAAAATGAGCTAAGTCGCCTTTTCATACATCTGAATCTGCCATTGTCTGCAGGGCCTCCTAGTAATAATTAACCAATCAAGACCCGTTCTCTAAAGGAATCGT
>JAYPBG010000515.1:0-2237 GCA_038124075.1 Gammaproteobacteria bacterium | reverse complement strand
GCTCTGCCTCAAACTAACCAAAACCTGCGTTTACACAAAATAACTTACACCCTCACTATTTAACCACTTTTTTAACCACTTTATCTCTCTTTACTCTTTATCTTCTCTTTATCTTCTTCTTTATCCCCTCTTCTTCCCTCCCCTTGATGCTCTACTTTTGCTCTACTTTACGCCCTGATTGAATTATTTTTGACCACATTTTGGTTTTTTTAAACTTTTTTTAAATTTTTCAAAGTTAGTTGTTGACTCTGAAGCTGCGGGGTGTAAACTAAGAGCCATACAAGAGTCCTTTCAAATTGCTCTTGTAATTTTTAAGGCCCTATCACAAACGGGCCTTTTTTTTGCCTGCGATTTATGAGCTATCCCCGTGATGACACCCTCTTTCAAGTCTCTCTCCTCTCTAACACGCTCTGATCTCAAAGCGCTTACTGGGCTGACACTTCCAGACGATCAATTTATTCAGGGCTTACCGTGTGACCCCGTATCTGAGAACAGCGCTCGGCACGTAGAAAAGGCATACTACTCTCACGTCACCCCAGCAACAGCCCCAAAACCTCAGCTCATCGCGTATACCGATGAGGTCGCTGAGCTCTTACAGCTAAGATCAGCGTTTTGTGACAGCGATGAGTTTGTAGAGCTCCTGTCCGGCAACCGCTCACTGCCTAACCTGTCCCCTTACGCCACCCGTTACGGTGGTCATCAGTTTGGTCACTGGGCAGGGCAGTTGGGCGATGGCCGAGCCATCAATTTAGGTGATGTGATGGGTTGTGAAGGCCAACCCTTGGCAATCCAGTTAAAAGGTGCAGGTCCAACGCCCTACGCTCGCCGTGGTGATGGCTTCGCTGTTTTACGCTCATCCATAAGAGAGTTTCTCTGCAGCGAAGCGATGCATCACTTAGGCATACCGACGACGCGTGCGCTAAGCTTAATTAAAACAGGCAGAACCGTTGTGCGTGATATGTTCTACGATGGGCACCCTAAGGCCGAGCAAGGCGCTGTGGTTTGTCGCGTTGCGCCCAGCTTTATCCGTTTTGGCCATTTTCAGATCTTAGCGGCCAACCGAGAGTTTACCCTGATGAGGCAGCTGCTCGACAAATGCCTTACCTGGTACCCTTTCAATGCTACTTTTAATGCTACCATCAACGCTGTTCAGGCACGTGCTTACGACTCGCACGACTACATAGAGTGGTTTACTCAGCTCTGTCGGGTCACGGCTGAGCTTATGGTGAAATGGATGAGCGTTGGTTTTGTGCATGGCGTGATGAATACCGATAACATGTCAATTCACGGCATCACCATCGATTATGGTCCCTACGGCTGGCTTGATCAGTATGACCCCCAGCGGACGCCCAACACGACCGATGCCGAGATGGGCCGCTACGCCTATCAACATCAACCCTCCATTGCGCAGTGGAACTTGGCGCAGTTAGCTAATGCTCTCTATCCCATCGTTCAAGACGCCGATGCACTCAATGATGCGTTAAACCACTATACAGCGCTTTTTGAGCAGGGTTGGCAGGCGATCTGTGAAAAAAAACTGGGCTTAAGCAGTACCGTTGCTTCTCACTCTGAGGGCTATTCTGAGAGTTATTCTGAAGGCTATTCAGTGGAGTGGCTTCAATCTCTCTGGGGGCTATTGGACGATACGGCGATGGATATGACCCTCTTTTTCCGCCAGCTCAGTCAAGTCAGTAGGGTTTCAGAGTGTGCAACAGCGCTGCTTCAGCCTTTGTTGAAAGCATGCTATCAACCAGAACGGTTAATAGGGTTGAAAAAGGATCGTCTTGTCGATTGGTTGCGTACTTACCTCAGCTATCTACCGAGTGACAAAGCGCAAGATGAGGCCAGAAAAAGCGCGATGAATGCGGTTAATCCTAAATACATACTGAGGAATTATATGGTGCAAAGTGCTATCGAAGAGGCGGAACAGGGTAGCTTTGATCAAATAGACAGTTTTTTAAAGTTGATCAGAAAGCCTTACGATGAACAGCCAGAGTATCAACACTTTTATCAGAAGCGACCCGAGTGGGCACGTAACAAACCGGGCTGCTCAGCGCTCTCTTGCAGCTCGTAGCGGAAAAAAAAAAGCCCGCTGCGGATAGACAGCGGGCTTTTTATTGGACGATTAACGAATAGTCTATTCGTCTATTTCTCTATTCGTTCTAGGTTTATTCATCCTCATCACAACCTAAGAATAGGCAGAAGAAGCCAGAAGTGGTGTCACCTGCAAAGTCTGC
>JAYPBG010000514.1:0-2237 GCA_038124075.1 Gammaproteobacteria bacterium | reverse complement strand
AATACGGCGTACCATTGGCTGCCTAATATACATCAAATTTAGGTCATACCCATCAAATGAAACAAAACACCTTGCAGGCAATACTTTAGATGAAGTCATTTTAAAGCTGACCGACTCAAACCCCCAAGAGCGGATTTCACCTTCGGAAGCATTGACTTTGCCTTACTTTAGATCAAAACAAGCCATAGAATCGATCTGTGATTTTGAGAAATCAAGGCACCTTCAAGAAATCATAAAAGAGAAATCGGGCAGCATCTTAAGCGATCTTTACAAATCCAACAGCCTTGGACTCAAATTAAAACACCTCATAGCATCAAAAAAAATAACAAGCTTCATACTATCCATGACCGACACTTTAGTTTTTAATAACACACCAAAAAAAGATAATTATACTTTGATACGAAACGCATTATCCTCAATGAATAAATGTTCTTTTGAATATAACAAAAAAACAGCTTCATTGAAGCTCAGCTCGGAAAAAATCATGGAGCAAAAGCTGCCTAAGCCTGTCCTTGAGACGTTACCAATAGATGCGCAACACGATTTAACAATATTGTTCAATATGCACACACGAGACAAAGGTCATAGTATTCATTTTTCTGTGTCATACCGTTCTGACCATACCAGTCATCCTCAAAGCGCTGTCTCAGATAACTCACGTGCTAAGACTTCAGAAAAGGCCTTAAATCCACTACTTACTAAAACCTTAATTGACAAATCTAACGATAAGAGATTACTTGATGCCCTTGACCAAATTCACGCGATTTCACCCACCAGCGATGGCTTTTTTACTCCGGATGGACGCCTACTACATGAAACCTCATTTCGGTTCGTAAATGCCGTAATAGAGAGGCATGATAGCCAAAAAAAAGAACAAGAGCAAAGGCACAACGATATAAATTTACAACGATTTTATATTGAAGAGCACTCTGTTTCACTTATTAATCCTACATCAACTAGAGCCATAACACCCAATACTCCTAATGAATATTTTAAAGAATCCCCTTATCATGACGACTACTCCTTCATAAAGCATGATGCGTTTTCTCTCGGTCTAACGCTTTTAGAGTTGAAACATGGTAAACCTGCTGCCGTCCTCCCTGACTTCCAACTGCTGATCAATGGTAATCCGATAAATTTATCTTTTTCCCGCATAAAACAGAAAAATAAAAAAACAGAGCCTGAAACGCTATCCTTATGCTTAGGCTTGATAAACACACAGGTTCTTAAAGGACATACTATCGATGAAGTGATCGCGAAACTGTTAGAACGTGATCCAAATAAAAGAATTACACCAACGGAAGCCGTAACCCTCCCTTATTTTAGTGATCGACAAGATTCCAGCAAAGCCTTAAAAATCTGCCAGAGCATTCTTAAAGAGAACGAAAAGAGAGTATCCGGTAATGATACTGTACACGGCATCCATAAAGATGAAACGATAAATGACCTTCAGCGCACTCACCTCTCAACTTACTTAAACACTCATTCAGCGAACCAGCTTATGGCATTAGGTTGCGAAAACATTAACAAACTCATTGTATTGCTCACGCATGAATGGCAGCAACCGACAGCACTGCATAGATTCAGCTTTCACAAAAATATCACTCTGGCGTTGGAGCAAGATCATTCAGTCGGTGACATTATGCAGCGTGACGCTATACCGGAAACACTGTATGACAAGCTTTCTTTAGCGCACAGGCTATCTGAACTTAGCAATGAATCGCCTTCCAGCGATTCATCATCTTCTGTCTGCCACTCTGTGAAGCAATCCATCTTGCGTACTGCGCATGAAATACACATCTACCTTTCAGGCCTCTATACGCCTAACTCTCACCATGTTGCATTAGAAATTGAAAGGGCACTGCTAAAACTGTTTCATAAAAATGATTTAATGACACCATCTGATTTAAATAATTCATTAGTTAACATCATAAAAATCATCTGCGATCGGTTTGCATTCGAGCCTCATCACAAAGATGCACTGATCGATATTGCAGAAAAAACTTCAAGCAGTTATCAGCCAACAAAGATCTTTACCCAACAGATCATTAATAAAGCAGGTCGCCGCTTTGAATCTAAACTTGCGCTTACATTGGTGAATCGCCCGCCATCGAAAGCAATGAGGATAATGATGGAAAAAGTGATGAAACAGATGCGCTCACTTGATACAGGTGATGTACTGTTGAATAATTGGTGCAACTCAAGAAAAGGTAGATACATAATAGGCTATCCAGAGT
>JAYPBG010000513.1:0-2242 GCA_038124075.1 Gammaproteobacteria bacterium | reverse complement strand
CAATAGAACAAATAACAACCTAATAGGCTGCTATTTCGCGCCAGCGACTATATATGTGCATACCTTAATTGTTCATCTCGGAAAAATAGGGCTGCTTCAACAGCTGCTCTGGCGTAAGCCGATCTTTAGCATCACGTAATAAGGATAAGGCTATGACGTCATCCAGCGTATGGCCTTTTATGATTTCTGGTTTAAATCCTGAAATACCGTGACATCGATGATTATCTTTATTAAAGCGTAGGTTAACGTTTTTACCATTTATGTTCAGTTGTACATTTTTTATAAAGGAGGGTTCAGCTTTGAGCTTCATTCCGAGCAGAACAAGCCCTAATGAAAATGAGTCATGCTTGGCGGAGTTGTATTTTCCCTTGGAACTCTCTGGAGGGAAATAAGGGATTGTTCCACACGAGAGCTGCGCACGATTCTGGCTGACGAAGCCGTAATCGACCAGGGTGGTAGAGTCGTTGCCATGCACAAAGTTATCGGGTTTGATATCGTGATGATAGAGCCCTTTTTTATGCAACTCTGCTACCGATTCCACATACTGCTTACAGAATTTTTTTGTATACAAGTTTGCTTTGCTGCTATCTATTTTGGCAAGCTTATTGAGCTCTGCTATAAGTTGTCGCCCATTCATGTTGCCTGCAAAATCCATAAATAGATATACTTTTTCATTGCCTTTCTCATCTTTCGTCTGAGCTTTTCCATAGGCGCGAATAAGGTGTTTTCCACCATTAATCTGCGACATCTCTTTCAGCTCATCTTCGGCATCTTTGTTGGCCATGCTTTTATTGAAAATCTTAACGGCAACCAGTTCGTTGCTCTCTAAGTCGCGCGCCATCTGTACATACCCAAAGGAGCCGATACCGTAATTTTTAGAATGTGCATAAAAGCCGAATTTATTGTATATCTCTTGTTTCTGTTCAGGAGTGGGGTGTTTAATTAAGGAGAAGAGCTTCCCGTTATCAGTCATGATTTGAGTCTCAAAGCTTCTTATGTTCGCGCTGCCCTTGTGAGCTTTGAATTTTGTCTCATCGTACCCTTGGGTATTTTTTAAAGTGGATTCCCAGATGCTGTCGGCATATCCGATATTTTCCATAAAAATAGGAGAATCCTGTTTTAGATAATTTATCGCTTCGTCTAATATCGCTTTCATGTCGCTCCAAGGGATTTTGTTAACAAACCCTTTGTGCTGAAAATATAGTATATAGTTTTTCGAATAAGCTGTAAGCTCATTCATAATATATTCGGTGCGAAGATCGCTTGCCATTGCACTTGCTTCCAGGGCGTAATATTTAATGTCTTGGGTGTCGGCATCAGGTGGGATGGGCTCTTGATTTAGGTGTTGCATTGTATATTGATATGCACCCTCTTCGTTAAAATCATAGCTTGGTTGTCTATTTGAGAAATGGGTTACGAGTTCTATAATTCTGTTTTTTAGCTTGACGGGGATATCGTTGTGATCGGTATCCTCAATGATGTTAGTCGTTTTATCCAGTACGCTGGTTTCTGATATGAAAGGGTTGTGTAACGGGTGATAATATAGGGTTTGAGATGCGTTTTTATATTTTTCACTCTTTGCTGCGAGCAACTTTAGGAGGTCAGTTTTTGATTTTTCTGATATCGTTTTTTTTGAATGGGGGGCTATGCCGCCGGTTCCGGCCTGTTTTATCGATAAGGTCATTGAGGCTCTCCGTTTCTGAAGTGTGCAGTGAGGCGTGATTTGTATATCTTATTTATTTTTAAATGTAATTTTAATATTGTAGCAAGGGTTTGAGGGCTGTTTTTTTTCGATAGAATCAATTTTTAATCGGATGGCTCTTGAGCCCTGCCAGGTGTAGTATTGTATAGGAAGAAAGTGATCAGTTGGATAAAAAGTTACAAGATTTAACAAATCAAAGAAATAAGGAGAAGAAGGGGGAGGCAGCGATAAGGGGGTGGTGATATCAAGATGGTGATAAAGGTATCCAAATCTACAAAAGAAAATCAATAAATTAAAAAATCATTGCCTTTAGTTGTGAGTAAAGCATAGAGGTTAATCTTGAGAGTAATATTTTGAATAATAAAAGTATTATGTTATGATAACGAACGTGATTTCAGTACTTATTCTAATAAAGAATGTAAGTCTTTGATTGAGTGGGCTTATAATGGAAGAAAATAGCGTTCAAGTATTTTGGTAATCAGGATCTAGTGCTTTGGCTGGCTTAAAATTTAGGGTGAGCGATTTTCTGAAGCCTTAGCT
>JAYPBG010000512.1:0-2243 GCA_038124075.1 Gammaproteobacteria bacterium | reverse complement strand
CGATGGAGACCGAGAGCTGATCCAGTGATTTTAGCGCTAATGTTCGATCAAAGATCAACTTTGCCTTAAGCATCGAGTGACCCGCACTGTAGCGCTTCTCCGACCAGAGCTCACCCTCCAACGCCTCATGTTTCAGCGCTCGGTTTTCTTTAGCAACCAACACCTGATCATCAGCATCCATAATCAATGCACTTTTAAGGGAGCGGTTGTACGCTGAAAGCTCCTCAGCAATATCACCTAGCAGCTCATCGTTAATGCTTTTCCAATCTACACTGATCACCAACGTACCAATGGGTTCACCTCGTTTAACCACATGAGCCATAAACCACTGTGACACCTCATGTCCAACACGCTCTACCCCGATCTTCGATAAAAAAGGGTCCAAACCCAACGCACTGACACTGACGCCATCACCCTCAACCGAGGTATAAAGTGGGTTATCATGAATGGTTTCAAGCAGCAACGCCTCACTGTTGACTCTTTTTTTTCTGCCATCACGCGTGCTCACTGCAAAAACAGCCCCCTCGAGATCCGCAATCAAAATATAGTTAATAAAAGGGTAGGTCTCGACCTTGTCGTTGAGCTCTTGGCTCAACCCTCTGCTCTCATACACATCAAGGGAGCGGCTGATTCGCCTGTTTCGAGCAATGATTTTGCTCATACTGCTGATTTTAATTTGATTTGCCTCAAGCCTAGACACCATCAAAGAGATATGACTGTTTAAGTGATCATTGATGATGTTGATCTTATCGCTTTTCACCGAAACCAATATCACCATGCCAACGCCGCCAATAATGACCACCGCCAACAATACTGATATCATGACCACTTTGGGAATAAGCTTCATTTACCCTCCCAGGCTGGCATCACTCAACAAACCATGTAATACGCTCTTCTACATCACCCATTACCCGGATTCCCAATTGAGCCATGCTTTTTTTATTGACTAAATAGATTGGAGGCTCTTGCAGCATTGACTTAAGCCGCTCGGGTGACACCTTATCTTTCAAAATCTGAACCGCCATTTCACCCGAAATGGTCCCAAGGGTTCGAAAATCTGTCACCACACCAAAGGTGGCCCCCTGCTCCACACCTGACATATTTGAACTTAGAATGGGCACTTTTTTATCCAACGAAATATCGATCAGCGCCGCTTCACCACCGCTTTGCATCAATGTATCGGTTGTTGTCACGAACAGGTCCACCTGATCATGAACGCTCAGCGCCATTGTTTTCACCTGCTCTATCGTCTCAGGCTCAAAATCCAATACCTCGATACCGCTGCGTTTAAATAGGCGATAAAGGCTCGAGGCCTGTATTTTTGAGTTGGGCTCACCTTTACGGTGAAAGATGGCAACACGGCCAGCCTTCGGAACGATCAATTTAAGTAAGTCGACCGAGTGCCTCAAAGGCACATAATTGCTTGTGCCTACAAGGTTATTACCAGAGTACTCAAATGACTCAATCAATCCAGAGTCTGCAGGGTAGGTCACAATCGAGAAAACAATCGGCGTGGTGTCGGGCATCACCTCTTTTATAATCGTGGTACCCGGTGTTGTCAGTGAGAACACCAGATCCACATCGGCCTCTTTAAGGCGGTGAGCCACCTCTCTTTGAAGCCCCTTATCAGCACCCACCTCACCCTGAATAAACTCAACCTGCTCCCCCTCTCTCAACCCTGCATCGGAGAGTGCCTGTTTAAACCCCTCTACACAATCCGGATAGCCAGACCATACTGCCAATCCGATCTTATAATCGGCCGCATGTATACATTGAGAAAGCGCCAGCAGTAGCGAAATGGTCGTTACTTTTATATTATTCATATTTATTTTATTTTATTTTATTTTATTTACAGTACATTACGATTCTCTACATGTATGCTCAAACCGTTTATGTTAAAATCATCTGATCTCCACGAAAAACACGTTCGATATCCTATCGATATCCTTTGAATGTTAGAGTCTTAGATAGAGCATCCACAATAGAAGTTTAACTTAATAGAAGTATAACCCAGTAATCTAAGAGATCCATCTAAGAGATCCACCTGTAAGCGTGGCACGCTGCAATTCACCCTTCGCCAAGATGATATCGCTTACGCAATTGAGCAAATTCGCTGCTCGCTTCAGCAATCAGCTGCTGTTTTTTCACATCATTAAACAGAAACGATGTTCGAATGCCATTGCAGTAGGTAGTCGCTGGCGCGAAATAGCAGCCTATTAGGTTGTTATTTGTTCTATTGTTTT
>JAYPBG010000511.1:0-2247 GCA_038124075.1 Gammaproteobacteria bacterium | reverse complement strand
GTCGTGTACCGTTGCACACATTTAGAGCAGATATTGACTATGCCGAGGCAAGAGCCGAAACAACGTATGGTACTATTGGTGTTAAAGTATGGATCTTCAAGGGTGAGATTTTGGGCAATGATGATCAGCAAGAAAGCGAACATTCTGCTCAAAAAGGCCAGTAGGCCATAGCTTCATCAGGCTCATCTCGCGTACTTAAAATGACGGCATATATAGTGAAGGCATATAGAGTATTTAGTGAGAAATACCACTAAGTGGGAACATTTTTGCAGGTTATACAAGTTTATTTGAGGAATTTCAGCGATGTTACAGCCGAAAAGAACGAAATTTAGAAAGCAGCATAAAGGGCGCAACAGGGGTCTCGCTCATCGAGGCAGTAAAATTTCGTTTGGAACAATTGGGTTAAAGGCGTTGGATCATGGTCGAATGACAGCCCGCCAGATTGAGGCTGCTAGACGAGCAATGACCAGAAAGATTAAGCGTGGTGGGAAAATATGGATTCGGGTGTTTCCAGATAAGCCGATAACGCAAAAACCCTTGGAAGTACGTATGGGTAAGGGTAAGGGTAATGTTGAATATTGGGTTGCCCAAATTCAGCCAGGTCGTGTTCTTTATGAAATGGAAGGTGTAAGTGAAGAGGTTGCCCGTGAAGCACTTGAGCTCGCAGCGACTAAATTACCATTTAGAACAGCGGTAGTTACTCGGGATATTATGTAGGGCGACATTTGCTTTATCCTGTAATGGCTAAACAAAGCTGAAATAGTTTATAAAGAGACAACTTTAACGGTGTACGAGTTATGAAAACCGCTGAGATGAGAGAAAAGAGCGTGGAAGAACTCCAGGCTGAAATATATCGAATTAGTAAAGAGCGCTTTGGTTTGCTGATGCAAAAAAGCGCGGGCGAGCTGCAAAAAACCGATTTGCTTAAGAAATCGAAAAGAGAGATTGCACGATTAAAAACCATTATTTCAGAGAAGAGTAGGTAAAATCCATGGTCAGCGACACTGAGACAAAAGCACTGGATAATAGTAAGGCGGCCAGTAAGAGAACCGTAACCGGAAAAGTTGTTAGTAACAAGATGGATAAGTCCATTGTTGTTCTTATAGAACGTAAGGTTAAGCACCCCATATATGGTAAGTATGTTAAGCGCTCAACAAAAATTTGTGCGCATGATGAAGCCAACACCTGTAATGAGGGTGATACTGTGCGTATCGTAGAGTGCAGGCCTATTTCAAAGAGAAAGACATGGCGTTTGCTTGAAGTGGTTGAGGCAAGTGTTTCCGCAGCGAGCTAAATTTTGGCAAGAGACGGTTTTAGGAGAGAAGGGTAATGATTCAGACAGAAACAGCTCTCGATGTAGCCGATAATAGCGGTGCTAAGCGAGTTCTATGTATTAAAGTATTAGGTGGATCAAAACGCCGCTATGCAGGTGTTGGTGATATAATAAAGGTCACAGTAAAAGAGGCTATACCAAGGGGTAAGGTAAAGAAAGGGGATGTCGTATACGCAGTTGTCGTTCGAACGCGTAAAGGTGTCCGCCGACCTGATGGCTCAGTGATTCGTTTTGATCAGAATGCAGTCGTTTTGTTGAATGCGCAGAAGCAACCTATTGGTACACGTATTTTTGGGCCGGTAACGCGTGAGCTTCGTACCGAACAGTTTATGAAAATAATTTCACTAGCGCCTGAAGTTTTGTAAACAGTATTGGCCTTATAAAGAATAGAAGGGTGTCTTGAGATGAAAAAACTTAAAGCCGGTGACAACGTTATTGTTATCGCGGGAAAAGATAAAGGTAAAACAGGTAAGATCGAAAGTTTTTGTAAAAATGATCGGCTTATTGTAACGGGCGTGAATATGGTTAAGAAGCACGTCAAAGCGAATCCTCAGCGTGGTGTTGCTGGTGGAATTACCTCTATCGAAGCTTCAATTCATAAGTCTAATGTTGCTGTAATGAATCCGGCAACTGGAAAGGCTGATCGAGTTGGTATTAAGAGAGATGAGTCGGGTAAGAATGTTAGGTATTTTAAGTCTAACGACGAGCTAATTGACTAAACTTGTTGGAATGCAACTATCATGAGTGATTTAAAAGAGTTTTATCGTAATGAAGTGATCCCAGCACTTCAAAAGGAATTTAAATATAAAAATATAAATGAAGTTCCTAAAATTGTGAAAATCACAATTAATATGGGTGTTGGAGAGGCTGCTCAGGATAAAAAAGCAATCGAAGGAGCGCTTAAAGATCTTGCG
>JAYPBG010000510.1:1877-2255 GCA_038124075.1 Gammaproteobacteria bacterium | reverse complement strand
GAGATGGGCAGGAAATAAATTTGACAATTTCAGATTATGAACTCGCTTTGCTCAGACATGCATCCGCTTTAAATATCCAAGTTATTTCGTGCCCATCTCTAAACAGCAGAGCATGACATCGATCCGTTCCATCGTCTTTGTCACGTCTGTTACATGGGTCACATATTTCTTTGAGCCGTTTCAGAGGGTTAGGCTTTAGAATTATAGTTGAGTTTTTGAAATGTCTAGGCGGTTTGAGTGATTTATTATTGAGGTATACTGGGTGTGTAAAATTCTTTTTTTAAAAGGCTACGACAGACCTTCGCCGGCGAGCAGCCAAAACGGAACTCCGATAAGTTTGTCGTCATAGTAGTGGATGCGCTCGGCGTTGGTGAGGAC
>JAYPBG010000510.1:0-1867 GCA_038124075.1 Gammaproteobacteria bacterium | reverse complement strand
CAGGGTTCTGAGTCGCTCTGTTTTTACTGTTTGTCCATATTTTATTTCGATTGGGATCACGCCAAATTTTCCCTCCAACACTAAGTCGACTTCACCGCCGCCGCTAGAACGATAATGATACGCTCTGTAATGAATGCTGAAGTGATCGAGTGTGCGCAGGCACTCCTCCGTGACAAGGCTTTCCCAGGTGTGGCCCATTTTGGGGTGCGTCATAAGGGCGCGGCTGTCGGGAATCATGAGTAGGTGGTGAAGGAGGCCGCTGTCTCGAAGGTAACCTTTGGGGTGTTTGATGATCCTTTTTTTGGTCTGCTTGTCGAAGGCGGGCAGTGTGCGCCAGACAAAGGTGCCGTCTGCGATGTTGAGATAATCTTTAATGGTGGGTTGAGAGACATCGAGTAGGCGTGCCATGTTAGAGTAGTTTAATATTTCGCCAGAATGGCTGGCGAGGATCTCTAAAAAGCGTGTAAAGCGGGGGCGGTTTAGGCCCGGAAAGAGGTTGCTGATATCGCGCTCTATATAGGTTTTACTGTATTGAGGAAACCACATCTCATAAAAACGTTCGCTGTTTTCTACCCAAGGCTCTGGGTAGCCACCATGAAAAAAGTAGCGGTCTATCAGGGCAAGGTCGGCTGGTTCTGTCTCGGTGCTGCTGTTTGCGGTTAGGGCCCTGTTGAGTGGCTCGCCTGCTTCTATGAGGGCCTGAAGGGTGCCATCAACCATATTCAAGAGGAGTGGTTTTTGTGTGCCCCGAATTTCTGAGAGTGTGAATGGGCTGAGTGAGAGCAGTGCGGCTCGGCCTGCCAATGTCTCTGATGTCGCATCTTGCAGATGAGGAGAGCTGGAGCCTGTTAATATGTAGCGTCCTTTTAGCGAGCGGTTTGCATCAATGGCGACGCGCAGGGCTGAAAACAGTTCTGGTGCGAGCTGGGCTTCATCAATGATGACGTTGTCTGGGTATTTGCGCAGGAAGAGGTCGGGGTCGCGCGTGATGTGATCATAATCGGCACGGTTTTCGAGGTCAAAACGCTCCCACCTTCTACTGGGATCGCTCTCTTGTATGAGCTGAGTGAGTGTGCTTTTTCCTACTTGGCGTGCGCCTAAGATGATGACACAGGGGAAGTGTGAAAGGTGCGCTCGAATGGTTTGGGTGAGGTGTCTATCCATACCTTGCATTTTAGAACCCTGAGTTTGAAAATGCAAGGTATACTAAGTGTTCATCCTAATCCCTGCGATAAGTGTGTTCCAATAATGCCGCCTACGTCATTGAAGGCGGGGTGTCGCGTTAATAGGCTCTCTAAGGTGGCCAGCGTTGGCGTACAGGCCTGCTCAACCTCTTCGGCAGCCTGTTTGATCATGGCCGTGCTCAGCCCACAGTGGCTTTTGCCAAACTGCTGCAGCGTCTTCCATTTTGGCCAACGTTTGCTTCCCGCGAGTGTTAAGGCCATGGTGTCGTTGGGTAAGTAGGGTACGGTGCTGACGATGTCAAAGATGGGGGCCAGTTCACGTAATGCTGTGAGCGGTTCACTTGCACGATAGCCCTCTAGACTGGGGTAGAGGATGCCGATGTTTTTTAAGTGGGCATCGCCATTTCGAATGATGTGATTGACCAGGGTGAGTTTAAAGAAGTCGTAGAGTGTTGTGCTTAGGCGGTCAGGGGGGATGAAGTGGCGTAAGGTGTGCGTGCAGCGTTCTAGGCTGCTGTCATATTTTTCTCGTGTCTGTTTGCCTTGCAGCACGCAAAAATCTTCGAATCCGATCGGTTCGCCTTCTGAGTTTAAATCAAACCGTTCGATAATCAGCAGGTGCCCATTGTTGCTGAGATGAAAGGTAGGCGTATTAAGCCCAGCATTGTTTGCAAAGGTGAGGC
>JAYPBG010000509.1:0-2258 GCA_038124075.1 Gammaproteobacteria bacterium | reverse complement strand
AGCAATCTATGTTCTATATGGCAATGTGACAACCTCAACAAATCGGAGAAGAGCCTGATAAATAACAAATAAATCAGAAAAAATAATGGGTTAACGATAGGTTATAGATAAGCTAGAGATAAACACCATGTCATCCATAAACAGCGTCAAACCCTACTTAAGTTTTCGCATCGGTTTTATAGCCGTCTTCGCCATCATTGTTATGACGATTACCGCTGCGGGCATCCATATGCGCGATACCCTGATTCAAAACTCAGCGCTCTCCTATGCCAAGATCTACTCTGAAGCCATTGAACAATTTAGGTCACTCTACGCCTCCGAGGTTGTAAAACCGATGAGGAATAAAGGCGACATATCCGTTCGCCATGACTATAAAGAACATGAACATGCCATTCCACTGCCTGCCACGTTTAGTATTTTATTGGGCGAAAAAATCGTTGAAGAAGTTAAAGGGGCAAAAGTGCGCATCTACAGTGATTACCCTTTTCCCTGGCGTGAGACAAGCGGCGGTCTTCAAGATGAATTTGCCCGAACGGCTTGGAAAAGCTTACAAGACTCACCCAATCAACCCTACTACTCTTTTAACAATGCAGAGGGCCTCTCTCTGCGTTACGCTAAAGCCGACATATTGAATGAGTCCTGCATCGACTGCCATAACCGTCACCCAGACTCCCCAAAACGCGACTGGAAGGTCGGTGATGTGCGTGGTATCCTTGAAGTGGAGCTGCCACTCGGCACCCTCTTAAAGGATAGCCTATCGGAACTGTACACCTCATTTGCCCTCTTTGGTGCTCTACTCTGCGTTATGTTTATCGGCATACTGAAAGTGATCTTCGATGTCGAAAACGCGCGCTATCAGTTAAGCACTGAACAAGCCAAACTAAAGACCGAAAACAGACTGCGACGCGAAGCCGAAGCCGTTGCTCTTAAAAACAAAGAGCGCTCTGAAGCAGCAAACCGCGCCAAGAGCACCTTCTTATCCACCATGTCTCATGAGCTGCGCACCCCCATGAATGCCATTATCGGTTTTACAGGCATACTTCTGCGCCGTAAAGCCGAAGACTCACCCGATACAGAACTGCTAAAGAGAATTGAAACCGCATCTAACACACTGCTCTCATTAATCAACGACGTTTTGGACCTATCTAAAATCGAGGCAGGAAAAATCAAGTTTGAAACGATCCCCTTTAACCTCCCCACCGAGGTGGAAAATGTGGTCACACTCTTTGAGGAAAGCTGCAAACAGAAAGGGATCGCCATTCATGTGGATGTCAGTGATGCAATACCCACCCCCCTATATGGCGACCCCGTAAGAGTCAAGCAAGTCATCACTAACTTTATCAGTAACGCATCCAAATTCACAGAATCAGGCTCGATACGTATCTCTGTTACACTGGTCAAATTTAAAGGCGGTTGGGCACATATTAAGACTCAAGTAGCCGATACCGGCATAGGCATGAGTCAAGAGCAACTGGATAAGGTCTTTACCCCCTTTGTACAAGCCGACGGCTCAACGCATCGGCGTTTCGGTGGCACAGGGCTCGGGCTCAGCATCGCAAAAGAGTTTATACAGATGATGAAAGGTGACGTGACGGTTGAGAGCACCGAGGGCAAAGGCAGCACGTTTAGCTTTGACTTACACTTCCCTGTAACGAAAACCGCCGCCGAGCTATCTACCGAGCTATCCACCGAGCCATCCAGTGTGACCCGCGTTGGAGATGAGATTGAAAAACAGAGCGGCGCCGCATCGAACCTGCGACTCTTCGACTCTGTAAAGAGGGCGACACGCTTCCAACAACACACTATAAAACCTGATACTGCGTTCCAAAATCAGGTGCGCTTACTGGTCGCAGAGGGTGACGATGAAGCAGAGACGATCTTATCAGACCTACTGACCGAGTTAGGTTATACATATAAAATGGTCAACGATGGCCACCAATTCTTAGAGGCGATACAAGACTCAAATTTTGACTTAGCACTATTAGGTGTAGAGTTACCCGAGATGGATGGGTTTGAGATAACCACCCAGTTACGTAAAACGCGGTCGTACGATCAGCTGCCTATCATCGGATTGGCAACCCCCAAACTCAAAGAGAATGCAGAGAACTGCCTATTGGCCGGTATGAATGACTATCTGCTTAAACCGTATGAGTTTAACGATGTGGAACGTAAGCTATTGACCTGGGTAAAAAAAATTAAAGCCCTTTGGCTCTTCTCCGCTTCTGTGAGGTAAAAAAGATGCAAAGACCCCTCTAACC
>JAYPBG010000508.1:0-2264 GCA_038124075.1 Gammaproteobacteria bacterium | reverse complement strand
AGCTGATCCTCGCCCTGAAGGACGAGGCTTTACGCTTCTGTTTTTAAATTGTTTTAAACACGAATGATTCGAATTTAACGCGCCCCACGCACCATGGATATACTTAACCACAGCCCCCATATAAAAGCTCATAGCACCTACCATAATCAACCCCTCAAACTCTTTTCATATATTCTTTTCATATATTCTTTTCACGCTCATTTCAGGCTGCACTTACTACAGCCCCGCTCATATACAACCCCGCCTCCCATGCTGGCTGTCACCTTAATAATGCCACTCAAACAATGTCATCTTGATATCATCCTATATGACTTTACGGCCCAACATCAAGCGCACGCCTCAGCCTGGCCACTTCTGTCCAAAACCCTTTATCATATTTGATGCCTCTTAACACCTCTTAACCCCTCTTAACACCTCTTAACAAGCTACACTGAAGACACCTATTGATAACCGGCTCATATGTACACTCGATCTGCATAATAGTTGATAGCATCACTGTTTTAAGATAATATCCCACACCATTATCGTACAAAAAATAACCACAGCGTGCATTATACAAACAACGATACTGGCCATGCACGCTACTTAACCAGTTAATCAATAGGAATTGATCATGCTATTAGCTCAACCAACCCGACAACCCATACAAAAAAAACTACAACCTAACACTGTACAAGCCACTCACGAGCAGAGCCACCCGACTCAATCACCTAATCACTATAAAAAAATTGAGCTCTTATGCTTCATTTCTGTCCTAACCATAGGGTCCGCCTTAGCGTATAGCCTCACTTCAAATTCAATGCCTGCGCCTTCACTCAGAGGAAAAGATAAAAGCAACATCGATCTTAACAAGATCCAATCAAAACCCCAAAGGCCTGTCGAGCCTATAATAGAGCCTCCAATTCAAGGTAGCTCTTATAATATCAATAACCTCATCCTTGAAGAGGACCCCAGCAGTTATCAAGGCATGACCTTTTTAGGCCAAAAAAATGTCATTATGGAACAATATACAGGCACAGAGCCCCTGACCGGCTTTAAACTAGCGGTCATCGAAAACGTGTATCAATTCAAATTACACATATCTAATACCCACGACATCACTCTCAATGCAAACCCAGAGTTCGGTTCAGCAGAAGAGGCTCAAAAAACAGGAGAAAAGTACGCAAGAATCATCGGGCAGCTCCCGAGTTATTTGCACACATGCATCAAAGAGATCAACTTACATAAACATGGAGATCACAAGCTCTCTGAAAGCTCTCTTAGACAGTCGCTATTGATTTACAGTGACAGTTTTTTGCAAAGCCTTAAAGACACGCCAGAGGCAATTGAAGAATCACTGTTTTCAGCGGTCACATGGGTGTCTTCAGAACTCATCCATAAGGATTCTACTCAATATCAGCAAGCGATCGATACGGATGGTTCATACATCTCAACCAATGCACGAGATGACGCCAACAGTGATTTTTTTGAAACCTTACCGATTGCCTATCTCCTAAAAGAGCGCCCCTGGAGAGTGCCACACTCAGTTCGAGAAGCCGCCATGAAGCATATCCCCAACCGGCTCAACTACATTGAAAAACATGTTATGCCCAACAAGCATGGTTATACTCACTCATACGAGGGCAACAAAAAACCACCCTATAGTGGTACCGTTTGGATATCCGACAAGATCATTACACCCGAAGACCCAAGCACCTACTGCGGTCTCACATATGAAGGCCTCGAAGATACATTCATGTCGCAGTACCGTGGACATACTCCTCAGAGCGGTTGGGGCATGTACTTTACCCGCGATACCTTTCACTTTAAAGTAGAGGTGTCAGCAACCCACACCATAAACTTCAACGTCAACCCCGACTACGGCTCCCAGGAAGCCGCAGAGAAGGATGCAGCAAAGTATGGAAAAATCATCGGTCAGCTTCCAAGCGCCTTGCAAAATGGCATCAAGCAGATATACCTGCATAACAATGGAAACCACAGCCAATCCGCAAATGGATACGCGCACTACATTACCATTCATGCAGAGCAAGATAGAGTGCACCCCACCTTTTCAGAAGAGGTTATGTTTCACGAAGCGGTCCATGCATCGCTCGAGATTAAAACGCAGCGTACACGCGCGTATGATTTAGCCATGGAAAAAGACGGCGTAGGCATATCAACCTATGCAGAATCCAGACCAGACAGAGAAGACCTTACAGAATCACTGCTCCCTATATAGTCGCTGGCGCGAAATAGCAGCCTATTAGGTTGTTATTTGTTCTATT
>JAYPBG010000507.1:328-2267 GCA_038124075.1 Gammaproteobacteria bacterium | reverse complement strand
TAAAACTTTCTGTATACCTCATGGTGGCGGAGGGCGAGGTATGGGACCAATTGGTGTCGCTGCGCATTTAGCACCATTCTTACCAAGTAATCCTGTGATTAAGACTGGGGGTGATCAAGCGATTACTTCTATTTCTGCAGCACCATGGGGCAGTGCAAGTATCCTGACTATTTCTTATGCGTATATCGCTATGATGGGAGCTGAAGGCTTAACCAATGCGACTAAGATTGCCATTCTCAATGCTAACTATATTAAGGAGCGTTTGGAAGGAAATTATAGTATTCTTTACACTGGTACACAAGGAAGATCGGCTCATGAAATGATCGTGGATTGTAGAGAATTCAAAGCTGCTGGTATTGAGGCTGAGGATATCGCCAAAAGATTAATGGATTATGGATACCATGCACCAACCATGTCTTTCCCTGTTGCCGGAACAGTCATGATCGAGCCAACTGAATCTGAATCAAAAGCTGAATTAGATAAATTTTGCGATGCCATGTTAGGTATTAGGAACGAGATCAGGGCTATTGAGGAAGGAACTGCAGATAAGGGTAATAATGTAGTAAATAATGCACCTCATACCCAAGCCATGGTATTGGTTGGAGATTGGAATATGCCTTACTCTCGTGAGGAGGCGGTATATCCTGCTGACTATGTAAAGGAAGCTAAGTTCTGGCCAACTGTTGCGAGGATTGATTCTGCCTTTGGAGATAGAAACTTAATGTGTAGCTGTATTCCTGTTTCTGAATATGAAGAGGAAGAAGCGATTGCTTAAATTCAGGTATTTGAAATTAGATAAAAATCAAAAGCCACTTTCTTACTAAAGAAAGTGGCTTTTTTATAAATCTTAAATCACAAAAAAGCCGCATGGAGCGGCTTCTTTCTTTTTTAAAATTCTAATGATTAAACATGTACATGTCTTTCAGCATGGTAAGATGATCTCACCAATGGTCCTGACTCTACATATTTGATACCTCTTTTAAGTCCTTCTTCTTTAAAGAATTCAAACTTATCAGGGTGTACATACTTGATAACTTCGTGGTGACGCTTTGTTGGCTGCAAGTATTGACCTAAAGTCAATACATCGAGTTTTACCTCGGCTAAGTCATCCATTAATTGGAAAACCTGATCATCAGTTTCACCTAGGCCCAGCATAGCACCAGATTTTGAACGCTTTCCGAACTCCTTAATTCTTCTTAATTCTTCAATACTTCTATCGTATTTGGCCTGTGGTCGTACAGGTCTGTAAAGCTCTCTTACAGTTTCCATGTTGTGAGATACTACCTCTTGGCCTCCTTCGATCATTCTGATCAGGGCATCCCAGTTTGGTACCAGATTTCGGCACCTCTATCTTTTAGCTCATCTCTATTCACCGATGTGAGCACAGCATGCTTTACACCCATGGTCTTAATAGACTCAGCCACTCTTCGAGGTTCATCTGCATCGTACTCAGGTGGTCTTCCTGTTGCTACAGCACAAAAAGAACATGATCTGGTACAAACATTGCCTAAGATCATGAAAGTTGCTGTGCCAGCACCCCAGCATTCGCCCATGTTTGGGCAATTACAGCTTTCACAAATCGTATGTAGCTTATTTTCATCTACCAGTTTACGAACCTTTGCATATTCAGGTCCTATGGGTAGCTTAACTCTTAACCAATCTGGTTTTCTTTTTCTCTCGACAGTTTCTTTCGAAACGACAGGTAGTTCTATCATGGCTTTCTCCTCTGTCTATATGAACACAAAGTTAAGCCAAAGGTTCCAATAAAAAAGCATGATGTTCTATCTTCTCTTACCGAAGTAAACAGCTAGAAATGCTGCTGTGAATGTTCTGTAATTTTCAACCAAAGGAAGTATCTCTATTTCTCTTGTGTAAGAGTCTATTGTAAAGCCCACCTCAAAGCCAAAAACTTTTTGTTTTGTAGAGTTGGTTTCAAATG
>JAYPBG010000507.1:0-318 GCA_038124075.1 Gammaproteobacteria bacterium | reverse complement strand
GAATTCCTATGACCAACTGAGATTCTCCGAGGCCTCTGAATGGCCCCGCACTTCCTCCAATAAAAGGCCGAGCGTGCTGAGGATCTAATGGATCATATTGTTCTTTTCTACCATTTCCTAATTCTATGTAATAAGGTATTTCTAGACCTATTGATGGGCCAACAGCAATGATTCCCGTAACTCTTGCACCTTGTTGTGCAGCTTTTTCAAATAGTATCTTTTCTCTACCATAGGTGGGCCTAATAGCCAACAAATAGTTTGATTTACCAAAGATGAATCTGCTACCTGTAAAAGTAGTTTCTTTGGCTTCTCTTGGGT
>JAYPBG010000506.1:0-2267 GCA_038124075.1 Gammaproteobacteria bacterium | reverse complement strand
TTGGGCTTAGCCTGAGTTTTGGGTTTAGCCTGGTTTTTAGAAGCGGTCTTATTGGATGATTTAACCTTAGCTTTAAGCTCTGCTTGATTATCTACAACCGTATGCGCACCACCACCCGTACCTCCTGAGCGTAAGTTCGTTGCCTCTACACCTGGCTTTACACCTCGTTTCACCTGTGCTTTTTCATCTTCAATGACTTCGAAATCATCCATGTCTATCCCTCTCTCTTTTACATGGCGAATCTGACCTATGAGTGCTCAGCATCACAGATCATTCATTAATATCACGGGGCCTGCTCAGCAAGTTCCTTGCCATTCAGAGTATGGGGTTGTATCCATCCTTGAGAGGCACTTACAATAAGCAGCAATAATAACGCAACAGAGAAAATTACGCGATAGGTGAGTGAATTAACCGTTCTCTTACTGCCGGAGCCATCTTGTACGAGATAGAACATCCCTCGAAATAAACTGAGCACAATAAATCCAAAGAGTATAAAGATTGCAATCTTCACCCACATAAGCCACTCCTTTACTTGTTCCTCACTTTGGCCACCTACCCTAGCCAATCACCTTATTCATCGTCTTTCTGCCAGCTTTATCAGCCGGCTTGATTTTGCCTCAATGATTCAGCTCACTCGAACACCTCATCAGCACACCTTACCATGGTCAGCGTTTTTCGTTATTTTAAGCACACACCTTGGCTCTGATCGACGGCTCGTTTACAATGGACTGATGATGCAAGCCAGAGACTACACGCTCCAATTTAAACCCACCATCATTCCTACCGCAGCTACAGCGGTATTAATAACACTTTTTCTTCTGCTAAGCCACTGGCAATGGAGTAAATCGCATACGCGGCGTGCTATTGAGGGGCAAATAGAGCAGTTCGGGCTGAGCGCCCAACAAGCCTCCCTGACACTACCAGCACTCGCGCAGGCTCATACCAAGCTGGGACAGGGCATATCCGATGCCCCCGTCACACTCACTGGGCGCTTCATACCCTCTCCCATCATTCTTTGGGATAACAGAGTCCATCAAAGAATGTCCGGTTACTATCTAATCGGCTTAATGCAGCATCAAACCTCCTCTGCGCTTTTACCGATCAATCTTGGTTGGCACCCACTCATCGAAGGGCGACGCGACAAACGCCCTACACTTAATTTACCCAAAGAACCTGTCACTGTAAATGGCACCGTGTTCGTACCTCATCCAGACCGCTACGTCTTGGATGACGCTGTAGTGTCCGGCACCACCAAAACGACACCCTACTTGTACAGCGATTCGATGCGGCCCAACTCACATCAGTGATCGGCAAACCCATACACCCCTTTTTGGTGCAAACAGAGTCAATCACCACACCAATAGAAAATAAAATAACAAATGCCATAGAAAACACGACAACAAACACGACACCATTGATTAGAGAGTGGACAAAAAGGGGAGATATTGGCATAAGTGCTGACAAACATCTCGGCTACGCGCTACAATGGCTGACATTCGCAATCATATTGGCTGCGCTCTACATCGGCTTGAATTTAGAGCGAAGACCCTCATCTTCTTTATTAAACAGCACCCGCGAGGGCAGCGTCGATTGATGTAACGGCAACGAGCAACGGACTAAAATAGCGTATAGGTAATCATGAGCACGGACACCGCATCACTTAACTCAACAAAAGAGCATACCGCAGCGCCTTCAGCCACTCACTCACCCGAGCCCTCATCCAACGCGCTCAGAAAAAACCGGCTCGTGCTGCTGTTATTCATCGCACTGTTTATGGCACCGGTCATTGCTGCTTATACAGTACTCAAAACCGACCACTGGAAAAGCCGTGACGCAACACATCACGGTGAATTGCTGCAACCGCCACTGCACACTGAACAACTCAACACATACACACTCAAAGAGCATACACCACAAAAGCTCCCAACAGGACAATGGCTGCTGCTCTACGCGTCACCTGCAACCTGCAACCTTTCCTGCCAAAACAGCCTCTACATTATGAAGCAGGTACACATCGGCCTAGGCCCAACTCAACACAGAGTTAATAAACACCTGCTGCTACCAAACAGCGATGGAGCACTCGACACAGATCCAGAGCATCTTAAAGGGATAGAGCACCAATGGCGTTGGTCTATCGATTCGTCACAGCCAAGCATCATACCCGGCAACCTCTATGTCACCGACCCGCTGGGCAATATTATCCTGAAGTACACCCTATCTGAAGATCACCAAGAGGCGATCATGCAAGCCAAGGGGTTGCTCAGAGA
>JAYPBG010000505.1:0-2268 GCA_038124075.1 Gammaproteobacteria bacterium | reverse complement strand
ATCCATACTGTCAGGTCACACCCGCTATGCCCATATTGCATCCATCACTAATGATACGGTGAATACGCAATTGTTAGGAATGAAGAAAGTCGTCAGTGATGATTCCGCCAGACGAGCCTTACAGAAGATAGATGAAGAGCAAGGTATAGAGTGGCTGAAGACTCACCTTAATGCATGTTATGGCCCTTTGTTAACAACCCCATGGGTTCTTGATGTGGATGTCACTGTCAAGCCACTTTACGGTGGTCAGGAAGGAGCAGTGAAAGGGTATAACCCTCACAAGCCCGGACGCCCCTGCCAGACATATCATACCTACATGATCGGTAATCTTCGTCTGGTACTGGATGTTGAAGTCAAAGCCGGCAATCAGGGGCACGCCAGCCATTCACTACCGGGGTTAATGGATTTATTGAACCGATTACCTGAAGCGAGCCAGCCTCGCTTTGTCCGTGGAGATTGCGATTGGGGCAGTGACCAGGTAATGACAGAAATGGAACGGTCAGGCCATCAATATCTGTTTAAAATGAAAAAGTCTCCCGGTGTAAAGGAACTGATAAACCAATACCACAACAAGAGAAAGTGGGTCCCCTTTAAGGAAGGATGGGAAGCCAGGGAAGCTTCTGTAAAACTATCGGGATGGGAAACAAAGCGCAGGGTTGTTCTGGTGCGAAGGCAGTTAAAGAAAGAGCATGACCTGGCACTGGAATACCCTCATGAAGGGCAGCGGCAACTGGCATTTCTGGAAGAGGCTGAAAACATCAAAGCGTATGAATATGCGGTGCTGGTCACTAACATGGAGGATGAAACCATCAGTATCGTCCAGCACTACCGTGACCGTGCAGACTGTGAAAACAACTTTGATGAACTAAAGAATCACTGGGGCTGGGGTGGATTTACGACACAAAAAATTAAAAGTTGTCGCCTGATTTCAAGAATGACAGCCCTGATCTATAACTGGTGGACACTCTTTGTGAGGCTCGCGATCCCTGACAGTCATCGCGAAGCCATTACCAGTCGCCCCCTGCTGTTAAGCAGCGTCAGCCGCATGACACAGAGTGGTCGTCAGAAGACCATCCGAATAACAAGTCAGCATAACGACCACTCACTCCAGAAAAATATCTGGAAACGGGTTGGTGACTTTTTTAATACACTCAAAGTGATTGCGCCGCAGTTAAATCGGGTTGAATGCTGGAGCCAGATTCTGCGTAAGGCCATGGAGGCGTTTTTCCCCGAAAAGGGAGAACAAAACGAAAAATGGTTGCCGACATAGACAGGTTCGGAAAAATCCCTCAAATCTTCTGAACTTTGCTAAGTAAAAATTACTTCGGCAGATTCAACTGATTTTTTTAGGATTATCCGTAAAAATCAAACGCACCTGACAAACGAAATTGAAAGCAAAGTCTTGTCAATGTTCAGCCATGGAATGAGTTATATCGCTATTCGTGAGCACATATCAGACATGTACGCACAGGAAGTCTCTAACGGCACTATCAATGCCATCACAGACAAACTTATACCCGAACTTGAACAGTGGCGGCAACGGCCTTTACAGAGCCATTATCCAATAGTCTGGCTGGATGCGATCCACTATAAAGTCAAACTTGAAGGTCGCTATATCAGTCAGGCCGTTTACACCATTTTGGGCCTCACTATTGAAGGGAAAAAAGAAATACTGGGTCTTCATCTGGCGGAAAACGAAGGCGCCAATTATTGGTTGAACGTACTAACTGAACTTCAAAATCGTGGAGTTGAAGACATTCTTATCGCCTGTGTAGACGGTCTTAATGGGTTTCCGGAAGCGATAGCAACTATCTATCCAAACACAGAGACACAGTTGTGTATTGTTCATAAGATCCGCAACTCTATAAAATATGTGGGGTCAAAAAACCAAAAGGCTTTTATGGCAGACCTCAAACCCGTTTATAAAGCCAGTACACTGCAGGCAGCTGAAATTGCACTGGATGAGTTAGAAGCGAAATGGGGAGAGTTATACCCGTTAGCCATTCAGTCATGGCGTAATCACTGGCAGCATCTATCAGCATACTTTAAATACCCGGAGCCAATAAGACGAATAATTTACACAACGAATGCCGTTGAGGCTGTGCACCGGCAATACCGAAAACTAACAAAAACTAAAGGCGCTTTCCCCAACCAAAACAGCTTGTTAAAACTGCTGTATGTGGGCATACTAAACGCCTCCCAAAAATGGACATGCCGGTCCAGAATTGGAGTCAGGCACTATCTCAACTAGCTATTTTCTTTAAGGGA
>JAYPBG010000504.1:701-2284 GCA_038124075.1 Gammaproteobacteria bacterium | reverse complement strand
AATACGGCGTACCATTGGCTGCCTAATATACATCAAATTTAGGTCATACCCTTATCATCAAGCCTAGTGTGGGTGTCAGTTATTTAGATGAAAAAATGGTTGACTACTATTATGGCGTGAAAACATCGGAAGTAACCAGTAGCAGAGCAATCTATAAAGGTGAAGAAGCATTTAATTATGTTGCTGAGCTTGGAGTCAGTACGCCTATATTATTTGGTGGCTACAGTCGATTCGCTTTGAACTATATTTGGTATGATGATGAGATTGTTATGAGTCCGCTTACGGATGCTCGATATGGTTTTGGTGTGATGGTAACGTTTTCAAAGTATTTTAATGAACTTTTTTGAAAAAGAGTTTGCCTGCAGCAGTGAGGTGTTCCCTTGAGCAGTATCTCTCCTATTATTGTTTGGTTTCGACAAGATTTAAGATTAAAAGACAATCCTGCCTTGTTGGCCGCTTATAAGGTTAAACAGCCTATCGTTCCGCTCTACATTCTGGATGATGTGAATGGTGGGCCATGGAAAATGGGTGGCGCAAGCCGTTGGTGGTTGCATCATAGCTTGTATGCTTTAAATAAATCGTTGGGAGGGCGCCTTGTTTTTGAAAAAGGGGACCCTAAAACGGTTTTGAGGAATATTTTATGTGAAACTGGCTCAACAGCTGTTTATTGGAATAGGTGTTATGAGCCTTGGCGTATTCAGCGTGATACGCAGATCAAAAAGACGTTAAAGCAAATAGGAATTGAGGCCAAGAGCTTTAACGGTTCGCTTCTTTTTGAACCGCATACGGTATTAAAAAAAGATGGGACACCCTATAAAGTGTTCACTCCTTTTTATCGAAAAGGTTGCTTAAGTAAAGCAGATGAACCTAGGGTGCCTTTCGAAAAACCGAAGCACCTAAAATTTTATCCATATGAAGGTGCGTCTCTTGATGATCTTGAGTTGTTGCCCAATATCAATTGGTGCCACCTTTTTAAAGAGGTGTGGCAGCCAGGTGAACGCGGAGCGCAGAAAAAGCTGATGCAGTTTTTGGACAGTCGTCTTAAGGGGTATAGAGAGGGGCGTAACTACCCTGCACGCGAGCATGTATCTCGGTTGTCTCCTTATCTACATTTTGGTGAAATATCGGCAAATGACGTTTGGTATGCAGTAAAAAATGCGATGTTAATGGAGCGGTGCGAAACAGATGGCGATCATTTCTTGAGTGAAATGGGTTGGCGTGAATTTTCTAATAGCTTGTTATATCACTTTCCAGATATGCCGAGAAAGAATTTTCAAGAGAAGTTTGATGCCTTTTCATGGAAAAGTGATCCGCACAACCTTGCAGCGTGGCAGCGAGGTGAAACAGGCTACCCATTCGTAGATGCAGGTATGCGAGAACTCTGGCAGAGCGGGTATATGCATAACCGTGTTCGTATGGTGGTCGGCTCTTTTTTGGTGAAAAACCTTCTTGTACACTGGCGACATGGTGAAGAGTGGTTTTGGGACACGCTTGTGGATGCAGATCTTGCAAATAATGCAGCCAGTTGGCAGTGGGTCGCAGGTTGTGGAGCGGATGCGGCCCCCTACTTTAGGGTGTTTAAC
>JAYPBG010000504.1:0-691 GCA_038124075.1 Gammaproteobacteria bacterium | reverse complement strand
GTTTAACCCTGTGCTACAGGGGCAAAAGTTCGATCCCTCTGGCGACTATGTGCGTCGTTTTGTCCCTGAGTTGGGAAAGCTACCTGAAAAATATATTCATAACCCTTGGGAGGCCCCAGCAGATATTTTGGAAAAGGCGGGTGTTACTTTAGGGCAAGATTACCCGTACCCGATTGTGGATTTGAAGGCCTCGAGAGAGCGTGCGCTGATGGAGTATACGGCTCTTTCTCGGGGTTAGTCGGTATTGAATGGATGGTGCAATACTATTTTTGCAATACTATTATCCATGGGTTATATATTTTATCGACTGTCTTGTGGTAATCGCCACAATTTACCTTTACACATATGATAGTATTGACATGATTGGGTGCAACCTCGGCAAACAAGGCGTTGAGTCTGGTTGTTAGGCTGTACACTCTTGAGTTCAGCTGTTTTCTTTGTGGCGTTGTTCATCATCTTCTTTCCTAAACCTCTATAACTAACTTTCTAACTTTCTAACTTTCTAACTTTCTAATTTTCTGTCAATCACACTATGATCACCCATTTGTGATGAGTGTTGTCAATGTTCCCTGTTGTTTAGAGTACCGGTAGGGTTAAAGCGTGAGCTCTTCGTGGGTGATGAGTGCCTGAAGTACATTTTCTAAATCCTGGCGAGCCTGGGCTGTACGCCTTTGAATGTTAGCATGCAGCG
>JAYPBG010000503.1:112-2288 GCA_038124075.1 Gammaproteobacteria bacterium | reverse complement strand
GAGTCTACTTTACACTCAATTCTGGCTCAAAACTTCTGATGGGACAGCCCTGATTACACAGCGAGCTCAATCTTGAATACATCTTTGAGGTCAACCTGCTCTTGTCGAATTAATGGGTTGGTGCCATGCACAGACCACCACTGCATAAAGGCGTCATAATCATAGACTGTCTTGCCAACCAGAATCGGCTTTTGAGTGACCTCTTGAGTGATTGGGCATGACAAGGCTTCTTCGTTTTCAAGATCAATGGCTGAAAAATCGGTGAGCGCAGGAAAGTTTTCCCACCTTAATTCCTTCGCAGCCTCCTCCTTGCGTTCAAAGCGCTGCATGGGGTCCCAGCTCGCAAGGTATGTCTTCACTTTTTCTGAGTCATTGATTGCTTCGAGTGCCGCATCTTCTGCCATTTTTATATCGCGACGGCTCACATTGGCTTCTTCTCTATAGGTCATGTGTCGAGTATATATCGGAAGATTAAGTGTGTCTGCCAGTGACGTCTCATAAGCCAGTCTAATCTCTACTGGATCCGCTGGATTTTGTTCTATTTCTAATTCCTCTATTTTCATTTCCTCGTGCTGTCGAACGATCTCCAGTGCCAATAGAGATGTCCCCAGTGTGGTTAACTTTGTTTTAGGGTCTTCCGAGTGTTCTGCTGCGTGAACGCGGGTCATAATATCCAATGAGTCCTGTGTAGCTATAATGCGGTCGATACAGGTTGCAACTCCGTCCTGAATCAAGTCTAGCGCTGTTGACCTAAACTCATTAGGGTTGTTTTCCATCATGGTCAGGAGTATGCGTACTCTCTCCTTGAGGATGGCGTAACTGTCCTCTGAGTGTTTAGCCTCTGATGTCAATGTAAGGCGGCCTAAATACTCTTTTAGATCTGAAGATTGGTGACTATTCATCCCCCAGTTTTCAGGTTGGATTACCGGGCGCTGATGATCGTCGTTAAGCCAGCTGCTTAGGACGCGATCCCAAGGGAGGTAGCGCATAGTATTTCTATTAAAGGGGTTGTCGGATATTGAGCTTTCCCGGCTTCGAATATTTTCTCTGCTGGCGTAAAAAGGTGAGGTAAGCAGCGCAAGTCCTGCGCCCACACTTGCGCCAACAGCGGCACAATAGCCAATTCTAGTAAAAATCTCCGAATCCGATGGCTGCTCTCCTTGGTCCTCGCCTGCAAGTATTACACCCATTATTATGCCTATGCCTCCGCATATTGCAGCACATCTCATTACGCATGACGCTGTCTCACTTACATAAGACCTCATACACTGATAGTTATATGCGGTGCACCCTGTTCTTGTGCTGCTCGATATTTGCTCATCGAGTCTGGTCAACTGGTTTTCTATGTCTGCTAGTTGGTTGGTGGGCGTTGTTATGCTGGGGGTCGTGTTTACTTGATAAAATAGAGGCAAGGTAGTCTGCATGTTTTGGTCCAGTTGGTTAATTATATTGTGAATCTTTAGATTGGACGTATTTTATACTACGGTCTCTTTTTTGAACACCTTTATTTGATCGGTGTCAGGACTTATTCAAAAGGCATTGAGCTTGATCAATAATAGACTGATACCTTTCCTGCTTTTGCGTATTGCGAGAGCGATAGAGTAATTCTGAAATATAATCAACTTGTTTAGGAACAGCTTTGTCTGAATCCACCATATAAAACAGCAAGGTCTTAAACAGATCTTCAGCGTCTATAGTATACGATATGACTAGTAGGTTGGTGTCATTGAGCGTATTTGACAGGTCAGACCTGGATGCCAATAACGTTTTGATAAACTCCACTATGGGAACTATATATTCAGTATATTCATGCTCATCATAATCAAAAGTTTCATTATTTGAAATTTCATTATCTAAAATTATAGAGAGCGCGCTCAGAGACATAGATCCCTGTTCTTTATTTAATTTTACACCCTTGGCCACCACATATATCCATAAAGCTGCGTGAGTAAACGCCTCAATCTCTCTCTTCTGATGAAGGGTGGTGAGCAGTGGTGTCATCTCTGTGGGTAACTCATTGTTATTATTTTTGATGACGTGCTCCAATAATAACCAAAAAATATTTTGACTTTCTTCACTGTCGTCGGAACTTTGAAGAATATTGTTAAAATGAAGAATTGGATCAGTACTCGATGCTTTTTCTCCTATAATAATTGTTGGTGCATTTGTATTACCG
>JAYPBG010000503.1:0-102 GCA_038124075.1 Gammaproteobacteria bacterium | reverse complement strand
AAATGAATTTGTTCAAAAGTTCGGGCGATTGTGAGAATATTGTTAGATTTAATAGTGCTTGCTTATCAGAAAAATTGGACAAATCTTCATGAGGTAAAATAA
>JAYPBG010000502.1:0-2289 GCA_038124075.1 Gammaproteobacteria bacterium | reverse complement strand
GTCTAAGGCGATGAGCTATCGCGCTGGATTCTGCCGCGTAGCGGCTTCGTTCAATGATCTCTTTATTCTCTACTTCTAATTCAGATTCAATAGCCTCTTTGCTCTTCTTAAGTCCCTCTAAAGTCACCACGGCAATACCTGCGATCGTTTCCACCTCATCCAAGGAACCAAACTCTGAGTGCGACAGTTGATCGACTGACAGCTTTTTTTCATTCAGCGCTTGAAACTCAAACGAAGAATAGTTCCGCCATACACTTGGAAGGCTCAGGTTTGAAATACATTTAGCCGCCTCTTCTCCCACGCTTGAAATTCTAAGTGCCTTTTTAGGATCCACAAGAATATCCACATCATCTGGTATACGAGCTGCCAAGCTGCCTTTTTGATTCAATGCCTGTGCATATACCGTCAACGCAACACTACCAGTAAAAGCCCACCCATCAGACCCAAACACCTCATTCATCACTTCGGAAAACGTGATCAACTCAGGTCGACCCAATGCAGAAAATAACGATTTTGCCTCTTCCGAAAGCGCATACATCTCACTTTTCGTTGGCGTACTAAAACTCATAGAAGGGTAGGCGTTCGAAGCAGCACGGCGCAGAGGGGAAGGTGTTCGTGCTACGCTTCTCTCAGGAAGGCTATAGTTTTGCTGAGGCACAATATACCCTAACTGTAAAGCCATGCGGCGCTCCATCCTCGGTCTAGAGGGAATCCGTCGGTACAAGGAGGTTTCCTGAACATAACCAGAATTTAAAGGAGGAAAATAATTCATACAATCAACCACATCTTGATCATGACTTATATAATACATCATGATCTTGCCAATCAAACTAATCAAACTGACATAGCTAATATATCAATTCAAAAAAACCGGGGAAAGATTATATATTGTTTCTTTATAGGATGCCAGATAAAGTATTTTCCTATAAGGAGCACTCTTACTCTTAGGTGACACCCCGCACACACACGTAAGCCGAATACATTGAGCGCATATCATGACCCATTAATCAAAAACTAAAACTGAAGAGCAAAAGACTCGGCGCTATAACGAATAATCGAAAAACAAGTACTTAATGAGCTCACCAACGACTATTAGTAGAGTGCAAAAGCCTGCACTATGAAAAAGCCAGTAAGCTAAAAAACCCACAACCCTATCATAACGTGTAGCATGCGGCATAAGCACATCTGGATCCGGGATAATAGGAAACGGGTGCCTTCTGTACATCCACCTCGTTACCACTAAAGGCCAACCAAACATTCCAGAAAAGAACAACACATCCAAAAAACCGGAACTCGTCGCTCCCATAGCAGGCGCCAACTCTTTATTCTTCCGGTACTTTCGATGCACCGTTTGACTAAATAGAGAAATAAGCAAGCCTCCAGGTACACCTAAAAACAAAAATGCGTACACAAGAATACCTTGCACCGTTTCTATAATCTCCAGCATTAATTATACCCTCTTAGCGATTCATGCATACCATCAGAGTAACTCTTGATGAACTTATCAAGCGCCATCGCCCCTGCAGTAAGACCACCAGCCAATAACCCACCACCCACAATCAAAAATACCCAACCGAATGGAGCCAATAAGGGCAAGAAGATCGCTGTTGCCGCCTTTGCTCCATAGTAAGCAAACATCGTGGAACCAAAAAAACTCAAAGACTCCCGAAACAACGCCCGGCTCCAATCACCCCCACACATATACTCCGTTCGCACATTACCCACTGCCGATCCGGAATGATATACTCTTGATTGGCACGCTCTTGATTACCACCCAATGCACTTAGGGCTGCGGAAACGCTCAAGCCTTTCGTCGCGAGCACAATATCAGTCATAATGCTTACTTACCCGTCCATTACTACAATTCTCCAATGTCTAACCCTAAAACCATACAAGGCAATTAGCTATTTAATACAGTCACCCTATCGCATCACACTAAAAAAATGAAGGTGCCGAATAGAAAGGGTATTTTTATTATTTTTTTAATTACTGGGCATCCTCTTTTTCAGGAATGTTATACCTGTTAGCCGAAGCTATCGATTCATATAAAAAATCCGCAAGTATTTTAGCGGGCATCATTCGTTCTTTTTCATCAATATAACCTACTTTTGGAGACAAACTTCCAACTACAAAATGCTCTTCCTCATCTAGTTCAAATCCAATTATTTCTACTCCATTACTTATATGAGAAATGTCATATTTTTCAGTTATTCTATCTAAGATAGTGGTGCTAAACCCATAGCTTGCATAAAGATTGAGCTTTAAGGGTTTTGAAGCATAGTTTTCATC
>JAYPBG010000501.1:1036-2310 GCA_038124075.1 Gammaproteobacteria bacterium | reverse complement strand
CAATCTATGTTCTATATGGCAATGTGACAACCTCAACAAAGCGGAGAAGAGCCAACTAAGCGCCATTATGTACATAACAAAACGACGTAGTATTTTTATACAAAGGAAGATAACTCACTGATATACCTAAATTTCATGTAATCTCTCGTTCGCCGTGCCATTCATGCTTGGCGCACCTTAAGAAGCAGGTGCCCCACGATCAGACCCGTCACAAACAGCGTAATGTTGGCTGCAATCGCTGTGTAGTAGAGATCAAACACCAAATGCTCCGTCTCTATCCAACCTTTTGATAAGAAGAGCGCCCAAACACTGAACGCCAGCGTCACCGCAATCGCCAACCAAACCGCTAAAGCGCTGCGGACACGCGTGAAAAAGGCTAAGCAGTAGAGGCCAAATAAGCCCCCACTTAATATGGAGACGATCGCCGTCATGCTGTCCTGCAACGTCTTCATAGTCGCACTTTGAAACAGCCCTGCACCCAAAATCATCACAACGCTGGCCGCTAACGTGACCCTTTTCGCCAGTCGCAAACGCTGCGCGTCGCTTGACGCTGCACCGCTGGCCGTCGTTTGATAAAGGTCGACGGTGGTCACCGTCGCGATGGCATTAATGCTGGAGTCTAAAGAGGACATCGCCGCTGCAAGCGCCGCTGCCAATACCAGGCCAACCAAGCCAACCGGAAGATACTCGGTAATAAAATAAGGGAGTATCTGTTCGGCCTTTGCCTCGCCACTCAACACAGCCTGTGCAAATGGATCATTGATATGATCAAAAAACACCCAAAGCGCCGTACCTAAAAACATATAAAATGCCCAAATGGGTAGGCTGGCCGCAGCACAGACCCATAAACTGCGCTCCGCATCCTCTGTACTGCGGGCAGCGCAAAACCGCTGCACCGTATTTTGATTGGCTGAATACTCAGTTAACCAATGCACCAACCCGAGCATCAACATCATGGTTAATGTCTTCTCACTGAAGGTAAAGGCCCCCTTAACCGGTTGCGCCACGCCCTCCTTCAATAATCTGGCTGAAACCACCAGGAAGCTGATCAATAATGACCCACAAACAGAACAGGCCACCGAATGCCAAGACCAATGTCTGGACCACATCGGTCCAGATAACAGCATCAATACCACCAAAATAGGTGTAAGTGGCAACGGCCACACCACAGATCAGTATGGCCACAATAGGGTCCATGCCCGTTAAGGTTTGCAAAAGAAGAGAGAGCAGATAGAGCACAATACTGACGCGCACCAACTGACCTAACAGAAAGA
>JAYPBG010000501.1:0-1026 GCA_038124075.1 Gammaproteobacteria bacterium | reverse complement strand
AAAGACGGACGCTGCATAACGCCTTACGGAACGACCAAAGCGTGCCTCAAGAAATTGATAAGCGGTCGTCGTCCCCTCTTTTCGAAAGTGTGGAAGAAAAAATCTGATCGCCAAATAAACAGCTATAGGCAGCATCAAGTTGGGTAGATAGCGCAACCAGCCGGTCTTGAAGCTGTCCGCGGGATAAGCCAAGAAAGTAATGGAGCTGATCGACGTACCCACCAGGCTCAAACCGATCACCCAACCGGTAAAGCGCCGACCACCCAAAAAGTACTCCTCTGTAGAGACATTCTTACGAGAAAAGTAGAACCCCATACCTAACATACCCGCCAGATAGGTAAATAAGATCAATTGATCGACCATTGATATCATGTTTAAGCCTTTTAGTTAACCGTTAACCATGCAACCCGAGAAACAACCCAATCCGCTTCAGTCCCTTGAAAAATAGGGCTTTCAAGCTCGGCAGACTATAGCGCAGAAGTCAGATTATACCAAGCCAACTTTTACAGCTTTAGGATCAGCCCCACCCAACCCCAAACGCACGTCATTACGTATTGTTAAGAGTACGCATATAGAGCGCCTGCAAAGAGTGCCAAAAAAGAGTGCCAAAAAAAAAGATAAAACGTTTGACAAAGTAGCGATAGAAAAATAATCTAAACAAAACAAACGAACAATGACACAAACCGTTACAAGAGAAACCGAATTAACAACACCCTTGTATGAAATACATTTGACGGAACGCTAAAGCGCAGTTAAAAAAAGAATCATCTCCAGCTAAACAGAAAACCAAAGATTACCTAAAGGAAGAAGGAAGAAGGAAGAAGTAGATATGAACGATTATACCAAACACACTCATCCACACTCACCCAGCCTGACCCACACGCACTGCCTTCATCACTGCATGGAGTATAGAGTGTAGTTGCGTTGTCGTTGGATTGCAGTGATGTGACACTCATCACATTCAACCACCTTACATAACACAGGAAGCCTTTCTGGAGGTTTGCACTCCCTGCATGCTTGCGCCTA
>JAYPBG010000500.1:0-2316 GCA_038124075.1 Gammaproteobacteria bacterium | reverse complement strand
ACCCAGCGTCTTTAGATAGTGTCGGGCACTCTTCGTGTCATCTTTATAGTTAAGCCCATAAATAACAACCCCTTGTTCAGCCAGTTGGTTCAACATACCATGCTCGACACGACATGAGGGGCACCATGTTGCCCAGACATTTAACAACGCAGGCTCTCCTGTAAAATCCTTTTCAGTCAATGTCTGCTTTACGTTATGCAGGCTCGGCAGCTGGAACGTGGGCAGGGGCTTATCAATGCGTGCAGAGGGCAAGTACTGTGGATCATTAAACAGCCCTTGCAACAGAAACCACGACATTGCTAAGAAGAGAATAAAAGGCGAACCAAACAGCAGCAGCCGCCTAAATTGTACTGGTTTTTCCTCTAATGTACCGCTCTCTGATTCATTTTGAGATGGCATACACACCCCTATTTCATAAACTTATTTCATTAATGCCAGCAACTATCGAACAGCGCGCTCTTTAAGCCGGTAGCGTCGATCAGAAATCGCAAGCCCGCCACCCAAGGCCATCAACACAGCGCCCCCCCAAATCCAACGGATAAACGGCTTATAATAGACACGTACTGCCCACGCATCACGTGCTTCATCAAGTGGCTCGCCGAGCGCGACATAAAGATCACGCGTAATACCAGGGTCAATCGCCGCCTCCGTCATCACATTACCTTTCGCCCAATAACGACGCTTCTCAGGATACAGTATCGTCTCATGCTGCCCGTTATACTGCACCACAACTTCGCCACGATCCGCATCATAATTGTGCCCACGCACTTGACTAACCCCTTTAAAGATATAGGTGTATGGGCCCAGCTCGATCGTCTCCTGGGGCGCCAAGCGTACATCTTTTTCAACACTGTACAGTGACGTCATGGTTATGCCAACAACGGTAACCGCCAAGCCTAAGTGCCCCAACAGCATGCCTTTATAACTGCGACTCAAACGCATAACACCGCTCAAGAGCCCCTGCTTAGAGGTCGACGCCTTTCGATAAAGGTCTCGGACATTGACCAAAATCACCCAAGCGACCAACCCGAACGCCAATGCTGTGCGTACCTGATAAGGGTCTTGCGTCAACATGGGCACAACAACGCCCACCGCAATAGCCACCAACGCTAATAACCCAAGAGGCTGGACCAACGTCTGCCAAGCGTGGCGCTTCCAATTGACAGCCACCCCTACACCTAAGGTCAACATCAACAGAAAGGTTAAAGGCACAAACAGCATATTAAAATAGGGCGGACCCACCGAGATTTTCCCCATACCGGCCACATCCGCAATCAATGGAAACAGGGTCCCTAAGAGCACAACCACAATGGCGACAACAAGAATCAGGTTATTGATCATCAACAGCACTTCACGCGAAAAGAGCGCATAACGGTTTTCACTGTTGAACAGGTGCGCCCGAAAAGCAAACAGAGAGAGCGACCCCCCTATGACCGCGCACAGAAATCCTAAAATAAAAATGCCTCGAGTGGGATCAGACGCAAAGGCATGCACGGAAGTCAAAACACCCGATCGAACCAAAAAGGTGCCCAGCAGGCTCAAGGAGAAGGCCATAATAGCCAGAAGCACGGTCCACGCTTTAAACACACCTCGCTTCTCAGTCACCGCCAATGAGTGGAGCAGCGCCGTACCGGCCAGCCACGGCATAAAAGAGGCATTTTCAACGGGGTCCCAAAACCACCAGCCCCCCCAACCCAACTCGTAGTAAGCCCACCAACTGCCAAGTGCAATCCCCAATGTGAGAAAACACCATGCAACGGTGGTCCAAGGGCGCGACCAGCGTGCCCAAGCCGAATCTAAGCGGCCATTGAGCAAGCCCTCGATCGCAAAAGCAAAAGCAACCGAGAAGCCGACATACCCCATATACAGCATTGGCGGATGGAGAATAAGTCCAATATCCTGTAACAGGGGATTAAGGTCTGCACCGTCTACAGGGAAGTCGGGCAGCAGCCGTACAAATGGATTCGACGTAAACAGCATAAAGCTCATAAAGCCGACCGCGATCAGCCCCATAACCCCCAAAACCCGCGCAATGACAGGCAGGGGCAGTGAACGCCCAACAAAGGCAACAGCAGCAGACCAACCTGCCAAAACCAAAGCCCACAATAAGAGTGAGCCTTCATGCCCCCCCCAGACGGCAGACACCTTATACCAAACAGGTAGATAACTGTTCGAGTGATTAGCAACATACTTGACGGTAAAGTCGTTATGCAAGAAGGCGTGAACAAGACAGATAAACGCAGCCGTCACCGTAAATAACTGCAGGTACGCGAGCGTTCGTCCACTCTGCATCAGCACCTCTGCACCATACTGGCT
>JAYPBG010000499.1:0-2334 GCA_038124075.1 Gammaproteobacteria bacterium | reverse complement strand
CTGAGAACTTCTTGCACATGCTGTTCGGCGTGCCTACTGAAGAGAGCAACATCAACCCTGTTCTTGCCAAAGCGATGGATCGTATTTTTATCCTTCATGCGGATCATGAGCAAAATGCTTCAACGTCAACGGTAAGGCTGGCGGGCTCTTCAGGCGCCAACCCATTCGCCTGTATCGCAGCCGGTATTGCAGCACTTTGGGGGCCCGCCCACGGTGGCGCCAATGAAGCTGTACTCAATATGCTCAGTGAAATCGGTGATGTTTCACGCGTTGGCGAGTTCATCGATAGAGCAAAAGATAAAAATGACCCATTCAGACTTATGGGCTTTGGCCACAGGGTTTACAAAAACTTTGATCCAAGAGCAACCGTAATGCGTGAAACATGCCATGAAGTTCTGCAAGAGCTTGGCTGCGAAAATGATCCCATGTTTGAACTGGCACTGAAACTGGAGCAAATTACTCGTGAAGATGAGTACTTTATCCAGAAAAAACTCTACCCAAATGTAGACTTCTATTCAGGCATCATCCTAAAAGCCATGGGGATTCCAACAAGCATGTTTACCGTTATCTTCGCACTTGCTCGCACCGTCGGCTGGATAGCGCACTGGCACGAGATGATCAGCGGTCCATACCGCATCGGTCGTCCCCGTCAATTATACACGGGCTCTACACAGCGTGATTTTCAACCTCTTGACGCACGGTAACCGTATACACTAGGGTTACACTGGTTAGAGCTCGCTTTAGATCGCTCTAAAAAAAGCCCCTCTTCATCTTAAGAGGGGCTTTTTTAATCAAACCTGCTCATCAAGCCCATTAATCAAGCTCATTTATCAAGCCAACCATTAAAATAACATCTACACTTATAGCAAAGAGTAACAACACGCATACATCTACTTACAGTTTGCTGACGACGTGAAAACAATGTAAAAAAAGAGCAGCGCTTTGTTTTCCCATTTGTTTTTCGGCAAGCGTTGAGTATGTTTTAATTATAATATCAACAGGTTAATACAAGAAAAATAAGCCGCTGGATACAGGGGATTATAGGTGAAGAGCATTAAAAACCTTTAAAAATCATCAACAAACCAGACAAACACCCTTGACTAAGATGACAGACTTTGATCTAATGCAAGCTACTCCAACTCCAGAATGAGAAGCCCGTATTATAAGAAGCACATTTTACAAACCGCAAGATAAGGAAACCAGACACACAGATAAAAACGCCCACCAGGGAAAGGAAAAGAGAAGAGCATAGGTCAGTAGACCAGATGTATAAGGCGATTTTTTATACCGAAAAACCGTAAAGCAGTTATAACATTGAGTCTAAGACCTAATGCTTAAAGAGAAGAAAAACGCCAAAAATAGCCAAAAGCAGCGCACCTTGCTCAGTAAGGTCGTGGAGCTGGTGACGTCGGAAATTAAGCCCTCGATAAAAACAGACGGTATTGAAGAGAGCCTTCCCAATAACCCTATGGGCAACTTCAGCTCCGTTATGCTAAATGAGCACCAAACGAGAAATGCATCAGAGCATACTTCCAAGCCTGCCCACCCATGCCTATCCGAACTTTTAGACCTTAACGCGCTCAGCGTAGATACTACCACACTGCTCCAAACACTCAAACTCTCTCCAGAACAGTATATCGACTTTATCAAGAAGGTTATCAACCGAGCAGACGATGAACTCCAACAATCGACGATCTCAGGCGCCATCGATCAGTGGCATGACCTGTATGAAAACTTCCGAATTGGCTTACAACTCGGCTTTCGCTACTTTACCGATGCACTCATCAACTCGGATGAAGAGCTCCCTGAGCAAGAAGAGGTGGGCAGCCCTTGGAGCTGGCGCACTTGGGAGACAATGGTGGGCAACTTGCTCAACAATTTTGACCTCTATTGCGCCAAAGAGGTCACCGATTACATAAAAGCCCCAGGTACACTGATCGACGAACCCTCCATACATGAAATATTTAAAAGCTTATCCAATAGCCACCATGGAGAGTCGCTTCTGGAAGCCGCCTTCAGCGAAATTGAAAAGGCAATTGTTTCAACCGTTGATCTCCTTCAAAAAAAGTTGCAGATGAGTGATAAGCTTGAAAACATCATTCATACACCCAGCGCAATTGCCAACGATTTTGAAACCTACCTATGGGCAAACTATATCACCAAGAGAAAAATAGGCACCTACGGCAACTCACTGCGCGACCGCCTACTGCTTACACCGCGGATCGCACCAAAAGGTCAAGTGACCGCACGCTTAAAATTTCTTAAAGTGGCCGAAGCTGACGAGCTTGATGAGATTGCCGGTCGCCGAGGAAACGACCAACTTAAACGACTGCA
>JAYPBG010000498.1:0-2341 GCA_038124075.1 Gammaproteobacteria bacterium | reverse complement strand
AAATTAATTTCTGGTATCAATTATAATTTTATTAAACGATTAAAATGTAGAAATATTTCAATTGAGGGTTTTATAGAATGGTATGAAAATCAAGTCATTGATCGAGGTATGATTCTTGGTTTAAGAAAATATTTTCCTGATGTTAAAGTATGTGGATATCAAGGATTTGTTATTTGTCCAATTTTTAACTTCTATTTAGCACCTACAAAATATGAGAATAATAATCTCTTAGCCCCTCATTTAATAGCAGTTACTGGTCATTGTTTACTAAACAACCCCAGAAAGCATTATAATATAAAAACAATTGTGGCTCCAGCATTCAGATTTCAACATCTGTATCAGAATAGGATCAATTACCCTGATAGAGAAAAACTGACAATATTTATGCCTTTTTCTATATGCCTTAAAACATCACTTAACAATCTCGAACTCTTAACAAAAGCTGTTAGATCATCAATTCGTAGAACAGAAACAAGGATTATTGTAAAAATGCATCCAGCATTTTCAACCGATGAAGTTAAATACAAGATCGAAAGAATAGATCCTAAAATCGAAATATCACTACAGGATTTCAACTTAGTAGTGCAGAAGGCTCATATCTTAGTCGGTTCAACCACTTCTGCGTGTGTAGAAGCACTTGTTTACAATTTAAATATCTTAATAGTCGCTAATAATTCTGGCATCACATCAAATCCGATACCTGCCAAATATCATGACCAATGTAAAATAATTTATGATGTCGATGATTTATCAAAATGTATTTCTGAGGCACATAAGAACAAATCAGAAAATCCTGTTGTACAGACTAAAATATTAGAAGACTGCTTCCAGGAAGTTAATCATGATTCAGTTCGAGATTTTTTAACTGAATTAAATTACTAAACAGCAATTAAAGTCAGCGTAATTATACCCACCTACAATAGGGCAAAGTACCTGAAAGCGTGTTTAGATTCACTTAAATTACAAATATTTAAAGATTTCGAAGTTTTAGTTTGCGATGATGGATCTACAGACAATACAAAAGAAATAGTAGATATATTCATCAAAGATTTAGATATAAAATACTTTTATCTAAAAAATTCCGGATCTCCAGCTACACCCAGAAATGTAGGTTTAAGATACGCCAATGGTAAATACATAGCTTTCTTGGATTCTGACGACTGTTGGCGTAGAGATAAGCTCTTCGAGTCTGTAAGCTATTTAGATCAAGGTAAAGATTTAGTTTATCATGACTGCTTTATACTAAGAGAATCAACATTGAATTCCAAAGATATTCTAAAAACAAGAGAACTAGGAAATCACCCTTATAATAACTTGTTAATAAATGGTAATGGAATAATTTGTTCTTCTGTGGTTATGAAATCATGTATCGTAAAAAAGGTAGGTTTTTTTGACGAAGATCGAAATTGTATTGCAGGAGAAGATTATGATTATTGGTTAAGGGTAGCTAAACAAAATTTTAAATTTCACAGATTACAAGGAACATTTGGAGAATACAGAGAACATAAGATGAATATATCTTCTCATAAAAATAATCTTAGATTTACACAATATCTCTATCATAAGTATTTAACTGATATAAACAAAGTATTAAAAATTGAACCTATATGGTTTTTGAAAATTTATATTTTATCACATTATTACGAAAAAAAGTATTTTATATCATTTATATATCTTTTAAAGTATTTTTTCAATTATCCATTTAATGGAATAAAAAACTTTCTTAGATGTATAATAAAGATTAATGGATAAGATTTCGGTTATTATGTGTTGTTACAATTGTGAAAAATTTGTAGCAAATGCGGTGTCATCTATTCTTAATCAAACATATGATAATTTAGAAATTTTGATAATCGATGATTGTTCTACGGATAAGACTTTTGAAATTCTCACAAAACTTAATGATAGAAGAATAACACTGTATAAAAACGAAGTAAATATTGGCTATCTTTTGTCATTTAATAAAATGATAAAAAAATGTACTGGTAATTATATCACTTTTCAAGATGCTGACGATTGGTCTACAAAGGAAAGGATAGAACTTTTGTATAATGAATTTAAAAAAAATGAAAATCTTATGTTGTGTGGCTCAAGTTACACGCGTTATTATTCTGAAAAAAAATCTAAAGATGTAATATTACCATCAAAAAATCATATTTTGAAAAATGAGCTCATAAATGGAAGGTTTCCTTTCTGTGGTTCAAGCGTAATGATTGCAAAAGAAGTATATAAAAAAGTTGGAGGTTATAGAGAATATTTTAGTAGAAAAGGTGGTGAAGATATTGATGGGATAATTAGAATAAGTGAGGTTTTTCAAGTTTCTAATATAATTAAGTGTTTA
>JAYPBG010000497.1:0-2349 GCA_038124075.1 Gammaproteobacteria bacterium | reverse complement strand
CGACATCAGTCACAGAGGTAGGGTGCCGCATAGAGCAAGCCCCTATGGGCGACACAATGCTCTTCCCTGGAGGAAAGGGTGTTGGCCTGTTTGATGCGTCAATGGGCGTGCATCGCTCCCCTCTTGAGCCTGATGACCGCCTCTTATTGGTCAGCTATTTGGAGGATGAAAGATTCGATCTATTCAGCGACAACCGTAGGCATTAGCCCTCCCGTGCCCCTTCTCCTGTGCCCCTTCTCCTGTGCCTATAAAAGCGCGCCCGCCGCTTGCCCTAACGGTTACCCAGCCCAACCCTCTCGCCAGAGAGCCCTGTCGCTACGGGGCCCAGGAAGTGTTCGATCTCAAGGCGTGGCAGAGCTAGATTAGAAGGGGGCTGAAACTGCTCATGTCGAATATAGTGTTGTACAGGGGCTCGTTTATTCTGCATGCCATCGCCATAAGAGCTTCCCATGAACCTTAAGGTTGTTTTCCACATGTCGTCGTGCAGCATGCCCGTTTGCTGATGAATACCGTATATTTCACCCATCACAAAAATGCTCTCTTTCCCAAGTATCTTTTGGAGTAAGTCCAGACCGAATTTAGACTTATAAAGCGTATATATAAAGTCAAAAACTGATGAAGCGAGCTTGTTTTCCATCTCTTTGGGGGTACGGCCATCCTTGAACTCTTCCCCCTCATCTCTTAGTGAGAAATGATATAAAAAATCAGTAACGGTCTCTTTTAATTCAATCCCGAGCTTTGCAACCTTTCGAGCAATGATTTTGTCATCTAAAATATGAGCAGCTTTAAAAGCTCCGGATCGGTTAAGGCCTTGCTTATTTTCTTTAAAGGTAGATTCGATGGTCTTAACAAAGTCGCCTGGCATTTCGAATTTTTCGAGCCGTTTCATAAGGGCAGCGCCGTCAATATAGATGCGTCCATTTGCATATATTTTTTTATAATTCTCTTTTGAGGGCAGAAGATCAGTTCGGAAAAAGGGTTTATCCTCAGATTCAGAGTAGCGCTGGTTGAGATCTTCAATAAAATCGATCAGCTGATCCCGTGACAGGGTCCGTTTATAGTCATAGACGTCCAATATGCCAACGAATTTCTTAGGGTTGTCTCGATCCATCTCAATAGTGAGTTTTTTGCTGGTGCCATTTTTTAGCAACAGGTTGTTCATGGGTACGCCAAGCCCCAACTCTTCAATGCCCACGAGCCCTTTTTTTGCCGCGGTGATTTTATGGAATCGGTAGGTGTGGTTGCGACTTTGGGTATTAAAATCAATTCGACTTTTGGATTTGGAAAAATCTAAAAGATAAAAAAATTGATGTTTTCTGCTCTGCACCATTTGTTGGGCATCCACATTGTAATGCAGCTGAATATAGTCTGGAATAGACGCGCTGTGTATCGTTGAGCTTGAGCGCTGAGCTCGATCAACCAACTGGGGGTTCTGTCGCACCTTTGCCAACCAAGAGGCTGCGTTCTTTAGGTCATAATGTGAGTATGCGTTTTGACCATTTTCTTGGTTATAGTGCGGAGGTGCAACCTCGATATCGATATAATGTTGATGCAGATTGGATTGTGTGAACCGTTGCTGGAACAGAGAAGCGTTCAAAGCATTAGCGTTAATATTGGCAAGATTGATGTTGAGGTCTAAGCCGCGTTGCCGAATATTCTCTTGAATAAGGTGCAAGCTGCCCAAAGTATCCTTGGCATAGGTCACCTCGCCTGCTTTTAGCCAGCTCAATGCGATCGATGCACCGGCTTTCGCGGAAAAAAGAGATAGCGCCGGTACTTTTCCTGTTAAAAAAGCCGCTGTTCGCGCATCCAACCCTAAAGACCAGTGACGTTTAATCGCTTCACCTGGACCGAGTGCATCTAAGGCGTAATGGTCAAGGTCTCCAGATAACAGCTTATGTACGCTGATGCTGGTTTTATATCCGCTCAGAACAGTCTCACTGAAATGTTGGTGCTCGATATTCATTGAGAAACACTTTAGTTTTACGCCGGCGTCGGGTGTTATAAAACTGGACAGTGTTTTAAAGAGGGAGGCTTCTACGCCAATCTCGACAGATAACAGATCCTTGATGAGATAGGGGCGCCCCTTTTCTTCTGCATTAAAATAGGTACTGTTTGGTGCCACGATCCGGTGGATCGTCAGAGAGATGCCCGGTGTTAATGAGAATGAGGCAATTTTCTGAGGTACTTTATCTTTTAATAGAGTCGCTTGCACATGCGAATTATTTTTAACAATACTGTTTACGAGACCTTGGTATTCAAGATCAAATTTTTTCTCAATGGTTTTGTTAAAGTCTCTTGGATTCAACTCGTAAGTGCAACAATTCATACAGCTAGCGTAGAAGGCTA
>JAYPBG010000496.1:0-2350 GCA_038124075.1 Gammaproteobacteria bacterium | reverse complement strand
GTGCAAAAGGGTTGCAAGAGCTGGCTTCAGAGTTATACATTATAGTGGTCAACCGTCGTGATGAGGAAATTTTAGACAATATGATTAAAATTTATGGTACCCCACAATCGAGAGCGACACGTATCACCTGGGTGATGGAAGAGCTTCAACAGGAATACGAATATCATGCCATCCACTTTGCAAAAGGGGATGCACAGTCACCGCGCTTCTTAGCCATTAACCCAGCCGGAAAAGTACCCGCCATCGAAGATGAAGAGGGGCGCATACTGTTAGAGTCTGGTGCTATTGTGAACTACCTAGCACAGAAGTGGGCACCCGGCTCCCTCATTCCAAACTCAGGCACATTTGAACGTGCACTTTACGACCAATGGTCGCTTTTTGCACTGACCGAACTGGAGCAACCCTTATGGACCATCGGAAAGCATAAGTTTGCCCTCCCCAAAGAGCATCGCAAACCTGACGTCATTGAGACGGCGCAATGGGAATTTCAAAAGGCGCTGACGCTTCTAAGCAATGGCTTGGGTGAGCATCACTTCATATTAGGCTCCGCTGGCGCTGAATGGGATCGATTTACCACGGCCGATCTTCTGCTAACGCATACACTGCTATGGGGCAAAAGCTTCAAACAGCCTATAGAGCAACCTAATCTTCAAGCCTATCTGCTTCGGTGCTCCTCGCGAGATGCATTAAAAAGAGCGGTTAACGTCGAAGCCGAACAGGCAAAGAGGTAAAGGGTTGAAACTAAGCCAGCGCCAACGCTATCATAGCGGCGGATAGAAGGTTGTAAGGTAATAAAGGTACTTAAAGGTAAAAAGGTTAGGATTTATGCCAAGTTTTGATATTGTTTCTGAGTTTGATCTTCAAGAGTTAAATAACGCCGTCAATCAAGCAAACCGAGAGATCGGTAACCGCTTTGACCTCAAAGGGACCTCCTGCAAAGTTGAGCATCAAGCAGCCGATGTGACTCTGATCGCGGATGAAGAGTTTCAACTGGGGCAGATCAAAGAGATCTTCAAAAACCAGCTGATCAAGCGAGGCATTGATGTGCGCGCAATGGATGAGCAGGAGCCACAGATCAACTTAGGCAGCGCTCGCCAGACCATCATCATCAAGCAGGGCATCGAAAGCCTGTTGGCAAAGAAGATCGTCAAGCAAATTAAAGAGACCAAAATCAAAGTGCAGGCCAGCATTCAAGGTGAAAAGGTTCGGGTGACCGGCAAGAAACGTGATGAGCTTCAACAGATCATCAGCTTTCTCAAAGAGCAGGTCAAAGAGAATAAGATCGAACTGCCTTTGCAGTATGATAACTTTCGGGACTGATACAATGCAGTCATAACAAAGTGATCAATTAATATAAGGTAACGTCTCGCCGTCGCACGCTAGACCATACAGCGCAGAGACGGCGTACTCCTCAAGCGGAGCAATCAGCGTCTCAATACGCTCCGATACAATCAAGATCTCTTTCAAACCTTTTCGGCAATCATTAAGCAGTTCAGCAAGACCGTCTAAATAGGCCTGTTTATCACTCTGCTTGAGCCCACCGCCACTCTCGACCGCATAGCGGCGTATGCTGACAATGGTCCGTAATCCTCGACTCCATGCCGAGGAGGTGACCCCTTGGCTTAAATAGACTTTGAAGAGGTACTTCTCCCACTCATGAATCAAGGGGTGAATGCTGGTATCTATGCGGTGCTCTGCTAGGATGCCGACGATCGCATCATGGGCGTACTGAATGGCCTCTTCGGTTGCTGTATTCATTTGCGCAGCGACCTCTTCTCGATGGTGATGAAGCCCATCGGCCCCCGCGCTGGGTGTATCGTTAGTATTCGTATTCGTATTCGTATTAGTATCATTAGACAGTGACTTTAACAACAGGGCATTACTTTCACTGAGCAGCAGCGAAAATTGGCGTGTTAGGATCTGTGCAAACGCTGAGCGCAAGCGCTTTTTGTGTTGTTCAGCAATCACCGTTTCAGAGAGCTTTTCATAAAAGAGCCTGCAGCAACGGCAAGGACTGATTGGAAATTGATCGATTGAGAGGTATTCCAACCCTAAAGAACGTGTCAGCCTGATGTTCAAGTGCAGCAGGGCAGAGAACTGCTCGATGTAGACTCGATTCACAGCATCAAAGCCCGCTGTTTCACCCTCATCGCGGAGTGTTTGCAATAGGCAGGGCTGAGGAGAGGATTGAGTGATGCTGGAGACGCCATTGCACCGAAAAGCGCGCAATACATCAACGATCTCACGGTTAATGGCTCGACTGATCTGCTTTTGGGTGATGGGAGGGCATAGCTCATCCAGCTCGCTGTAGAGCAGCTTCAAGCTGTTGTTAAACCAGAAGATATAGTTT
>JAYPBG010000495.1:0-2363 GCA_038124075.1 Gammaproteobacteria bacterium | reverse complement strand
GGCATTATACTCGAAAATCACCAACAAAATAACATCAAATTTAGGTCATACCCCATTTGATCCCCTGTAATATTTCCCAGGTTTATTTCTATGTGGTCGCATTGTCAAGAAGTGTGTTCTGTTGTTTATCGTTAAGGTTAGGTTTGTATTTGATGCGTTCTTTACTCCATTTTTAATTTCTAAGAGGCAAAGGCCTAATGAAAAAGCGTCATGTTTCTCTGCGGTGTACTCATGAAAAGGGTGGGCTTCGAGTGCTTCTGGAGGGCTGTATTCAGTTGTGCTTGCGCTGAGGGGGGTGGTCTCTTTGGGGTAAGGTATGGCGAAATTATCTATTTTTATTTCGTCATCTAATGTGTAGATAAAATTTTTGGGCATGATATTTCTATGGTATATGCCTTGTTCATGAAGGTTTGCGATCTCTTGCAAATAGCGTTGGGCATACATCTTTATTTTTCGTTGAGCTTCATGTTTTTTGAACTTGATCAGTGAGTGGGTCTCGTTGATGATTGTGTTGCCTGTTTTTAGTCCTGTAAATTCGAAAAAGAGATATAGTTTGTCTTTTGATAAACCTGCTTCTGAACCCTTTTTTATATGCGCAATGCCCTCTAATTTAATAATCTGCTTCAGATTGATGTTCTCTTTGTAGAACTCTGTTTCATGTTTGGCTTGTTTTGGATTGTAAAGCTTTTTTACCGCCACGAATTTTCCTGTGTCAACGTTTCTGGCTAATCTGGTTGTGCCTTCTTTATTTTTGTTTAGTACGATATTTTTCAATATGTCTAATGCCAAATTGAGTGAAAAGGTCGTGTGAATGCTTTTCGCTTATTCTGTTTAAAATTTTATACGTGCTTCCGCACTCTGTCTTAATTAAGGTCTCTTCCGCTCTTGGGTTAAATGTTTTTTTGTAGGATTTGAATTTCGACCCTCTTTTAGAAATAAAGTAGCCGTGAGCCTTTCTTATCGACTTCTGGATGATCTTGTCTGTTTCTTTTTTTGATATTCTTGAGTATTTTTGATTTATAATTTTATTTAGATCATCATTAAGTCTTTCTTTTAGGTTCGTCTTGAGTAGCTTCCACTCTGTGTTTTTCTCGAAAGCTAAAGTTTGGTAGTGGTGAATTCTTTCGATAATGTTGATTCTTATGTCTTGTTCCGATCTCTTTGTTAAGGCATCTTTAACGCTTGTTATTAGGAAGTCGTCAACTCTTTTTTTGTCGATCAAAGTGTCGCTATCTATGTTTGTATTTTCACCTTTGGTTTTTTGTAGCTCCTGCCTAATAGAGCGAATGATCTGGCTCTCTTTTTCTGGTCCTGCAATCAAGATGTCGTGATTGGCAAGTTCGTTTATTTTTGTGATCACGCAATCTAAAATTCTCTCTCTGATGTTATTTGAGATTGTTGTACTGGGTGATGGCAGCATGCTGGTTGTGATGTAGGGGGTTCTCATGGGTGGAGCGCAAGTGGGGGTAAAGTAGGGGAGGGCTTCGCTGTGATTTATATTTGAAAGAAGGCTGTTTAATTCTCTCTTTTTTTTCTCATTTGAGGATTTTTTTTTAATAAATTTTTAGGGTGGATGTTTTTCTTTGAAATCTCTATCTTCATAATGAGGGTATACCCTTGGTTGAAACAAATAGCATTTTTAGTTGTATGAAAATTTATAGATTAACTGGGTAATCATAATTTATAAGTTTGATATCGCTTTCACCTTCTTAATAAATACGAAGGGGTACACAATAATAGATTATTTAAAAGCTTGCAAGTAAGAATTTAAATGTATAGTGGTGGTGTATTTGTTATCTCTATGATGAGGTGTAACTATTTTGAGAGGTTGTATACAACTATAAGCGTCCGCCGAGTAATTCAAAAGCAGTCATCAGTTTATTCTTTTTATTTTTCTAAAGAGGCTCGCAATCTCAATGCCTTTGTTTGCCACAATTTGGGGCACGGCTTTGCACTATATTGTGATCGCTTTGAGCCTATGTGTGAGCTTAAAACTACTGAAAAGCTAAGTAACCTATTTAGTTGATAAAGCTCGATAGGTTATGCCCGGTATTGGGTGTTTAACGGGTATTTAATAAAGTCCCGCTTGGGCATCAAATGCAGCCGTGCACCAAAAAGGTGTATTCGAGCACTTTTGATAAGCACTTTTGATGAGCGTGCGCCTCAAGCAAGCATAGCTAGTAGATTCAATTGTTCAATAGAGTTCAATAGAAGTTCAATAGCAAGAAGTTCAATAGGACAGCCATGAATTTTTTATGATTTTTTTCACAAAAACTGGTTAATTATTCAGCTTATAGGTCAGGAGAGGGTTACGCGCGGAGTGCGATATGTCGTAATAGCCAGCCTCGTAGCCGCGCGTGATT
>JAYPBG010000494.1:0-2368 GCA_038124075.1 Gammaproteobacteria bacterium | reverse complement strand
CCACTATAGTGCCTGTATGATTGAGTTCAACCAGTTCATCTCTAACGGCGTATCAGGGTGGAGCGAAACGGTAATATCGATATCGTTAAGGGGGCATTGGGGGTCTTTTATAAATTTGACGGCGCCCCCCGTGAGCTCAACCTCAATGTCGTGTCCGGTCTGCTCTTTTAGTGCGCGTGCGAGGGCTGAAAGAAATTCAACACGATCGATGCATCCCACCTCTTTCCGATCAATGGGATGAAGTAATGTGATGGGCTGACAGAGTGTGGCGGAGAGTCGAGCGCTCTCTTCTTGGTTCAACGGTTCGGTTGAGTGGCATGGGTAGAATACGCCTTCAATCGAGGGGAGGGGCTGTTTATTGGGGTTCGGTGATGGCTTCTGCGTGGTCAGCGGACTTAGATGACGTGGAACCGCTTGCCTGAGTGTCGAGGTGTGCACCTCCGTTTGTCTGGGCGTTGGGGGGGACAGCTTTTCAGATTCGATCTTAGAGGTTCGACTTCGTAGGGTGGCTCTCTTACGGCTGCTTTTGGCTTTCTTTCTATTCAAGCTTTTGTTTTTTCTCGACGCTCTATTTCCTTGTATCTCCATTGCTTGTAATGCCCACCTTAGGTTTTGAGTAATCTGAACATGTGGCCGAACCCCTTGGCAACCTCTATACCCATACCCAATACGGAGCAGAGGTGGCTGTAGGTGCTTTAAGGCGGTTTTATTGCTGCGTATTCTAATACAGATTGATCAAAAATATGGACTTATTCAGTGATGGTTTTATTGATGGTTTTAATACGGTTTCCTATTTGGTGATCTGGTTTATTTTTTATAAAACCATTATCTCATCTGAGTGATCTATAATGGCTTAGCCGATAGAGTGGTAAGTTCTATGAGCCTAATCATCTGAACCTAATGTATCCATGGAGTGGACATATAATATTTTAATATAGTCATCTAGATCATGGTCGCTTAGAGAGCGATTTTTTCGCTCATATTCACCTTCACCTTCATCTTCACCTTCATGAAGCTCGTTATCGTCTTGAAAACGTTGAAGCTGATTGATCAGCTTATCTGTAATGCTTGGGTTAAACCGGTATTGCCCTTTTTTAGTGAAAAAGAGGTTGTCAGAACCAGGGTGTTGAAAGTGGGGCCATAGCAGAGTGATTGAGTCGGCATAGTTTATAATGCGGATTGTTTTTTTATCCAGTCCGGCCTTGGCATAGGCTTCGCACGCTTCATGGTTGTACGCTTTTACGCCTCCAATGGTTACCACTTTCGCTATGGAAAACGCCTCTTTCTGCTCAATGTGTTCACTGATCAGTGTTGCGATGGGTGAGCCCATACTGTGTCCGACCACGCTTACCTTCATCGGTTTTCCCACTTTTTTTTGCAGTGCCTCTAAGTGAGCTTCAATATCGGGCCAAATGTTTTCCGTTACGGCGTAATAGCCTCGGTGACAGTAACCGTGTAGGGTCTCCTTTCGAGGGTAGGAGAACGCATTAATGTTGGTGATAAGGTCCCATATGCTCTGAGTGCCTCGAGCAACCACAACGGCTTGATCATCTTTAGAGATAATTAATGCTCGGTTGCTGACAGGGCTGTTCTCTATGATTTGATCATGGACCGATGCGATTGTATAACCCGCATCCATTATTTTAGAAAATGCTGGGTTAAAACAGAGGGCTTCGCGCCCGTTGCAGTTTTCGCTTTGATAGGCGAGCCTACAGAGCAGTGCATAGGGGTAGACACCGGCCGTGCCGGGCGTGTCGAGATTAAAGTGGGTCCAGTCATACTCTGCTATGAGTTGTGATACTACGGCATTACCGGTGGTGCCAGATGCCAGTAGAGCGCACCGCTCTTCGTCCGTTTGGTTATTGAGCCGCTCGAATCGCTCTTTTATGGGTAAGCTGCGCAACTCATTAAGGTGGTCGATCTCCTCCTGTATCACTGTTTTGGGTACGTCACAACCCAGACGCTGGGTCTCCTTGTTTTTTTTGAAGCCGTGTTTAAGGCGACCCTTAATATTGCCTAATGCACCCATTGTTAATATCGATCGAGTAGGGTGCGCTGTGGGGGCTGCAAAAGGGGGAGGGCATGCAGCAGCAATAGGGTGATTGGGTTTGGCGGTAATCAGTGTGAGTGGACTGCTTTCGCTGGGCATACGGGTGGGGGGGGACACGTTACTGGGTGTCGGTATAGGCTGAAGCGAAGGGTGTGGTGTTGCGGCATGTGAAATGGTCGGCGCCAGAGTATTCATAACAGATCCTTTGTTTATAAATGGCGTAGGGTCTATAGAGAGGTAATCGGTTAGGTATTATATAGTCAAATAGTGTTACAAATAAAGAGGGTGGTTCAGAGCCTTCTCACGCTGTTTTTTTTG
>JAYPBG010000493.1:0-2391 GCA_038124075.1 Gammaproteobacteria bacterium | reverse complement strand
AACCACTACAGCGCCTAACGCCTCATCTTTAGCTTTTTGAATGGCTTTTTGAGTAGCTGCTTCGCGCTCTATTTTAGAGAAAGAAGTAGACAAAGATGGGTTGCTCTGTTGTTTACTCTGTTGGCCACCATACTGGTTATCGGCCACCCTATCGAAGAGTCGTACCCGTTTGGTAGGAGGAGGCATAGGTTCTTCAGCGCGTGTGCATTCACTAGCTTGAATGGCGCTGATCCACTTCTTATAGTCGATAGGCGCTTGCAATGCATAAAGCTGCTCTCGAACCTCTTTTTTTGATATTTTGCCTTCCAATAGAAGATTGACAACATTGTCGCACGAGATCCTCTCTTGCACTCTTTTTCTTTTGTTACTTTGCATTTTTATATTATGAGTGCTCGCTGTTTTAGCAATACTCTTTTGCGTAATACTCTCTTGCATACAGTTGTTTTGCAACAGGCTAGAAGCAGTGCCAACTAAAGAGGGGATGGCACGTGAGCGTTGAACCATCTCACTCGGATTCTTAATCTCAGTAATCTTTGTTTTTATTTCTGCTCTCATCTTGACCAACTCCTCACTGCTGGTTTCATGTGGGTTATTTAAATATTTCTGAGCTTTGAATATTGTTAAATCCAGACCTAAAATGCTCGAGTCTATTGGGCCCATATTATCAAGAAAAAAACCGGAGTCGTGATTTGCAAGTTGATCTGTAGATTGATCTGTAGATTGATGCTGTTTCGATAGAAGGATGGCCTCATTCACCGATTCACCAAGTAGATTATACTGTTTGTGTTTAATTGACGAATCAAAGTACCTGACATCAAGAATCGTATTATCCTGCAGAGTAACAAATGCATGTGTGTGGTTTACATTAAACTCTGCTTTAATACCAAAAGCCTTTAAAAGTATCTGCATTATTATCGCTTGATGGCGACACACACCACACTTACTTATAAACGAATGTACAAGATGCTCATAGGCCTGGGAGAGCGCTTGAGACATCATCGGTTTTCGATCGAATGGTTTGTCAATATACGTATTAAAGTAGTGAAAGATCTTATGCACAACTTCACGTTCGTCATTTACATCATCTATATCAAAAATTGAGGCAAGCTGCTTTCTCTCTTCATCTAAAAAAAACGATCCAGATGAAGCCCCAGCATCATCCGACGAACCGTTGGGTTTCATGTTTTTTTGGTAAATAAGCTCGCGCACAAAATCAATCTCATCCTGCTCGCAAAGAAGATTCGAACTTTTTTCTATTTTAATATCTTGGCCACCCTTGCTATAAAATTTAGGCTGCTTATTATTGAAGGTACCGAGTTTCAGAATTACGTTAGTTGTATTAGTAAAAAGAGTATTTTTATCGTCAATCCTTTCAAACATACCCTCATTCTTCTCGGGTATCAGAAACCAATAAGCTGAATCCGACGAACCTTCTCCTTGCACTTGGACCGCCACTCCGATCACCTGCGTATTTGGCAGAGCCATCACTTCGATGGCACAATTAGGGGGTATGTCAGCACTGATGAAATCTAGGTGTTTCTCATCAATTACAGTGCTACGCTCACCCTGTAAAATAATTTTTGCCTGTCCATTATTCTTTAAATAGGCGCTGTTATGCCCCATCCAAACGGGCTTCGGGTCACTCGCAACATCTGAAAAGTCACAGCTACTCCGTGTTAAGGTGCTGCCCCCCACCAACGTAGCTCCCCATTCACTCGAACCCTCGACATCACTGATCGGTGTTGATTCGACGTACTCAAGAGGTATACCTCCCGACACTATGTTCCAAAGACCCATAGCCTCCTGCCCGTCAAGGTAGAGGCCATATGCTCGATAAACGGCTTCATAGATCACGCTACCACTTTCTGCCTTAACATCTGACAATAGCCTTCTCAAAACCGCAGCCTGCCGATTGGTTGGCTTAAGTTCGCAATCATCGAAATGATCTCTGTGATAGCCATCCAATCTGTTCTTCTGTACAAGTGACAGACTATGTTCATATGTTTTATTAGGCGTACTGATGTATTCGCTAAAGTCCAGTTTTTTTACTGATTGCTTAGATATGAATAGATGTGACAGTTCAAATCGACCGCCAAATTCAGAAGGGTTTTGCGTTGATATAATTTTGATATTCTTATCAGCACGGATCAGTGTTAACAAGTCACACCACTGTCGATAGCTGGCTAGATTTCCCTCGGATACATGTATAATTAAACTTTTATCTGGATAATTTCGACGCATCCTTAAAGCTTCATCAACCAATGATATGTCAAAACCAGCGGTAACATGTTTGTAGAAAACAGTATCATGAAAGAGGTTTTTAAGCTCAGTACAATAGTGCTTTGTGAGCGCATCTTTACCAATGCCCGCCAACCCTTCCAATACCAATAC
>JAYPBG010000492.1:1144-2393 GCA_038124075.1 Gammaproteobacteria bacterium | reverse complement strand
ACAGGTAATGTACCTAGGCGCCCGACGAGCCCAAGCCGCTGAGCGTATAGATAATACGTGATGCGGTTGGGCGAGGAAGGCAACAACGGTACAGTACTTGTCAAGTGACTATATGGCGGATCAATAGTGATCTTTCGCCAGTATTTACCCTGGCTTCTGACAGTGAATAGAGTTAATAGGGTAGCTTTTTTTTGAACCAAGATCTATTCAGGCAGCTCATTAGATGAGTTTCTAAGTCGTTATCTAAACGGTCAGAGATGATCTCTATTCGACTTTCCATGCATTCATCGATCTCTATCTCTGTTAATGCATCTTGGGTGAGGTTATAACCAAATATACCCCTGTCTGTAATGCAGACGGCTTTTACTCGTTCAGCGTGTACACCAGTCATGAATGTCAGTAGTTTTCTATGATTAAATATTTTTTCAGGTGAAAACCTCCATCCGATACTTTGAAACCCCTCACCTTTGTTTTGAGCTTGAAGGTAGCCAGTTTCAGGAATGGGTAGATCGGAAATTTGAGGGGTGGTTTTTGTGTTGTCGTAAGTGTGTTTTAATTCAGGTAATACGGTATTGGTTGGTCCATTTAATACAGATAACGGAATTTGACCGTGTGTGGTTAACATAACCTCAGCATCCGATTGACCGACCTTTTTAACATAAGAGGCTAGGTTGGATTTGTCTTGTGAGGTGTATAAGTCAAGCTTATTTCCGATGACTACATCCGCGATAGAGATTTGCTGATTAAACGTTTTGTGTTTTGTATAACGCTCATTATTCAGTTTTCGGGCATCAACCAAGGTTATGATTTTCTGAAGAGAGAGCGTATCTTGGTAATGTTCAGCAGAGAGTGCCTGGAGTACTTCGTTAGGGTGACCAAGCCCCGTAGGTTCAATCAGTAGCCTGTTCGGTTTGGCCAGGCTGAGTAATTGGTTGAGTGCGATTTGCATGGGCAAGCCAGCGGTACAGCACATACAGCCTCCGGGAACTTCGCGAATGTAAACGCCTTCACTGTGAGTGTGCTTGCCTTCAAATAGGCTTCCATCAACACCTATTTCACCAAACTCATTGACCAGCACAGCCCACCGCTCATCAGCGGGTTTGTTTTTCAAAATATGTAAGATAGAAGAGGTTTTACCTGTCCCTAGAAATCCAGTAATAATGTTTGTGGGTACGGCGATGATTCCCATTGACTTGTCCTTTATATAATAAATAGTCTCTTAACTTTCGGGGCAAGGGCACGCTTTGTG
>JAYPBG010000492.1:0-1134 GCA_038124075.1 Gammaproteobacteria bacterium | reverse complement strand
TAGGTAATGAACCCAGCACCCAATACCGTGAGAATCTTCTCCCATGATTCTGCAATGGTTCCTTCACCCAATATGGCGAGCAATAAGCAAAACAGCCCAGTTACTCCAAAAGTAAAGAATCGATACCGTTTATGCTTTTTACACCCTATGGTGAGTGCATACAGACTGGTAGGTATCACGGCCAGCACCATCCAAAGGTGGAATGCCTCATTATCGAGTTGTAATGCAACTAAACTGGGTAATGATACCAACAGCAGTGGTAGAGCCAGGCAATGAAATATACAAAGAAATGATAGGCTTATAGCGATTTTGTCGAATATATAGTTATCTGATTTCATCGAAAGCGTTCTAACCTCACTAAAATTAATGCTGTGATCTGTTTGTTACCGAGACGTTTTCAGTTAATAATGAAATCACCTCGTCATATATCGAGATAAGGTCATGAGCATTTTTATTTCCCCCAACAGTATAAGGTAAGCTCAATACGGGAATCCCCGTTTTATCACTGAGCCAGCGAGCGCCTTTATCATTCTGGTAATTGGTTTTAATGATATAGTTAATCTCATTAGTTCGCGTGATGTTGATCAGGCTGGCGAGGTGTGAGCTGGTGGGTGGTATTCCAGGTTTTGGCTCTAAATCTGCTGTCATCTCTATTTCCAACCAGTTTAATAAGTAACTCCAGTTCTTATGATAAACAATCACTTTCTTACCTTTAATGGGTTCAGCTTGTTTTTCCAACTTGTAGATCTGATGTTTCCACCTTTCTTCAAATGCGTTGAAGTTGTTCTTATATTGATCATGGTTCTTTCCGTCCAGTGTTTGAAGCCGATTCGATAACGCCTTTGCTATGGTTAATAGGCGGTACGGGCCCCAATGGACATGAGGGTTACCTGAAGCATGTATGTCCCCCCCGCTGCGATCGAGACTGCTGGGTATTTCGATGCGTTCAACCTGTTCTGCTGCAAGAAAGTATCCAGGTGAGCTCTCTTGAATGGCAGGGTTTCCTGATTGACGTAGTAGAAGCGGTAGCCACCCAACTTCAAGTTCTGCGCCGGTGCAGACGATGAGGTCTGCACGGCGAGTTTTTGCTATCAGAGAAGGGCGTGCTTCGATAAAATGAGGGTCTTGGAAGGC
>JAYPBG010000491.1:0-2396 GCA_038124075.1 Gammaproteobacteria bacterium | reverse complement strand
GTGCGTGTTTACTGGCGTTATACCCTGATCGATAGCGCATGGGAACCAATCCGGAGACGCTGCTTAATGTAATAATCATCCCCTTTTGCGCCACCAGGCTCGGCAGCGCGTACTTTGTACAGTTTAATGCACCAAAAAAATTGACCGAAAAGACTTTATCCACAACCGAGAGGGGAGTATCGATAAATAGGCTGTTATGCGTGATACCGGCGTTGTTTACCAATACGTCAATATGGCCAAACTCAGTCACTATCTGCTCCATCACCTCTTTGACGCGCGTTTCATGTGTCACATCGCAAAGATAGCTCTTTACTACAGCCGAGCCCTGCCCTACCTTATGTTCAAGCGCGCTCATCTGCTCTTGATCAATATCGAGGATCACGATTCTAGCCCCCATACTGGAGAGCTTCAGCGCTAAGCTACGACCAATGCCACCAGCACCTCCTGTAATGACAACCACTTTGCGTTTAAAACTAAAACGTTTATATGGGTTCATAGCCTTCTCTCTCCTCTCCTTTCACTCTTGCTCTACTCTCTTTTTGTCTCAGCCCGATACTCTTGTATACTATCTATCTGTATCAAGAACATCGACAGAACGTGAAGACAGAACGTAAGACAGAACGTGAAACAACGGCTCTCCTTGAGAGTAATCCAGAGAGACCAAATTAGACAAGCCAAATTAGAGAAACCACCTGATTATGGGAACCGACAAGATGGAAAAATGCCACCCGACCTTTGAGTGCTTACGTGAAGAGAGCATCGCCTCATTGAACACCACCGTCAACATTTTTGAACACAAAAAGACCAAAACACAACATATACACCTCGAAGCCGATAACAGCGAGAATGTCTTTCTGGTTGCTTTTCGCACCATGCCCATGGACTCAACCGGTGTGGCCCATATCCTTGAGCATACGGCACTGTGCGGCAGCAAACGCTACCCCGTGAGAGATCCTTTCTTTATGATGATCCGCCGCTCACTGAACACCTTTATGAACGCATTTACCGCCAGCGACTGGACCGCCTACCCCTTTGCAACAAAGAACCGAAAAGATTTCGATAACCTGCTCTCGGTCTACTTAGACGCGGCGTTTTTTGCACGGCTTGACCCACTCGACTTTGCACAAGAGGGGCATCGTATGGAGCTAAAAGAGCCGGATGACCTCACCTCTGAACTGGTCTATAAAGGCGTCGTCTTCAATGAAATGAAAGGTGCCATGAGCTCCCCCAGCAGCATCCTCTATGACGCTGTCTCTCGCTACCTCAACCCCTCTAACACCTACCATTACAACAGCGGAGGGGACCCTGCGCATATTCCAGACCTCAGTTATGACGAACTGGTCGCCTTCTACAAAAAACACTACCACCCAAGCAATGCCACCTTTTTAACCTATGGCGATATTCCCGCCGAAACGCTGCAAGCCCACTTTGAAGAGAAAGTCTTACAGCACTTTGACCACTCTGCCGACGTGATCTCAGTCTCCCCTGAAAAGCGCTATTTTGCCCCTCTCAGCGTCACCGAACACTTTGCACTCGACGCCAACACCCCAACAGAGAACCAAACGCAACACGTACTTGCTTGGTTATGGCAATCGGGCGATAACTTAGATCACCGTCTAGAAGCCCAACTGCTCTCACAGGTGCTGTTGGGCAACAGCGCCTCGCCTCTGAGAAAAGCACTCGAAACATTCCCTGGCGCTCAATCGCCATCCCCCTTGTGCGGCTTAGAGGATAGCCAACTTGAGCTCAGTTTTCTCTGCGGCGTAGAGGGCAGCAACCCAGATCAAGCCGAAGCATTTCAAGCCTGCGTCTTAGAAACGTTAGATACCGTGGCAAAAGAGGGCGTCGATCAAGAACAGGTGGAGTCCGTGCTGCACCAACTGGAGCTATCACAACGTGAAATCAGTGGCGACAGCTACCCTTACGGGCTCCAACTGATTCTAGGCGCGTTAACCGGTGCAACACACCGCAGCGACCCCGTCGCCCTGCTCAACCTCGAACCGGCACTTGAACGCCTACGTGAGGCCATTAAAGACAGAGACTATATTCCACGCCTTACAAAAAAGTTGCTGCTGGAAAATCAGCACCGAGTACGGGTGACATTGATACCCGATCACTCATTGAGTGAACGACGAGACGCAGCAGAAACCGAGCGTTTGGCCGCCGAGAAAGTCCGCATGAATAAGGAGGCGCTGCTCAAACTGAAAGAGCAAGCCGCAGCACTTAAAGCACGACAAGAGGCTCAAGAGGAAGATGACTCGATCCTCCCTAAAGTTGAACTGCATGATATCCCCAAAGAGGTAAACTATCCTCAACCCGAAACCCTGTCTCTTATACAAATATCCGAGCCCACGAGACGAGAATGGTTATCGCGGATGCCGGCTTCTGCTTGAAAA
>JAYPBG010000490.1:2190-2404 GCA_038124075.1 Gammaproteobacteria bacterium | reverse complement strand
CTTCTAAGATGGCACGACTCTCTAGAGGGTGCTGTTTTATCTGCTCACGAAGCGTATCGGTCAATGGATTATCCGATCGATTTAAAAGAACCTGCAGCTCATTTAAACTGATGTTTGCGGTCAAAATGGCTTGCAGCAGCTTTGTTCGATGATCGATATCATATTTGAGTCGTGCACACAGCATAGACCCTAAAATCGATGAAAAGAGCGGCTG
>JAYPBG010000490.1:0-2150 GCA_038124075.1 Gammaproteobacteria bacterium | reverse complement strand
CTTCAATGGAGACTCTATCTCTAAAAGATGGACAGCGGCTAGGGTGGCATCGGGTGCTTTGGTGCAGATCTTTTCAATCGTTTCGATAATATCAATGAGTGCATCTGAGCAATTACGCTTTCTACGAAATTGTGAAAGCGCGGTCGAGAGTGGCCCAATTAGAGCGGGAATCACTTCAAATGGGTCCAATTTATGGTTTGACGATAAGCTCATGAATACATCACATATGCCGAAAAGTATCTCTGGTTATAGTGTTACAAATAATGTCGTAATATCATAAGAGCAGGTTTTAGTTATGCTTTTATCTATTATAGCCTGTTCGGTTTTGGGTGCATAACGTGCCCCCCATCTTTTTATAACGCTTTGAAAGGAGAGGACTTATGAGTACCTTTCAGTAGTGCTGAGCAGTACTGAAAGGTACCATGAACCGTCTCTTTAAAGCATTTCTTATGTATTTTGACTCATGTATTTTGATAGTAGCAGGGTGCTCATCCCACCTGTTGCTGCAGCTCCCCCCAGAATTGCATAGTTTTGCCAATGATTCCAAGCATCCTTCCATCCTTGAGGCTCAACACGAGGCTTACCCTGAGGGCAATCATCCCATGTCTGTTTGCTATAGGGGCTGTATAGCTCCTCTGATGTGAAGTCGGGCCCGGGTGATCTAAGCGGGTTCTGATTGCCAGCGATCGGAAGGTGACGAACGGGCAAGTAGAGGTAGTTTGCGGCATGTTCAAGCGTCTGCATGATGCTCGCATCTTCTTTGTTTAGCGCCTCAATCAGGGCAGGGGTATTGCTGCTCAGCTGATCAAGATCGCTGTGGTCCTTTCCGTAGAAACGTTCAACGTTATAGGCAATCAGCAGGTGCTGGAAGATAAGGTTGCGTACATTATAGGTTTCAGCAGGCTTGGTCCTACCCGTTTGTGGGTTCACAGTGGTCAGCGAAATGGTCGCATCACCGGGTATGGATAAAACAAGATCCAGAGCAGCGTCAATATCGCCACGGTCAACCTTATCGAACAGTTCGAGGAGCTGATCTTTAAATGTGCTGAAGGCGCCAGGCTCGACGGATTCGAATTCGCCATCAACCACTTTATCATCCGATGGTCGAAACAGATCAACCAGTGCTAAGTCATTACTGTAGTCGATTTTATCGATATGAAAGGGGTCTATTATACCGTTATCTATCAAGCCCGATATAACACCTGCAATAAACGCAGTTTGTTCTCTTGAGTGCACTTGTCCTGTATCTTTATTTAGGTCACCAAAAACACCGATGGTGCTGCTTTGATCGTGTAAGTCATGGGAGACCTCATGGATCATTACGCGCATCAATCTTGAATTGGATAGTGTGCTTCTTAAATAGCTGCCGCTGTGTCCATAATTAGAGTTATTTGTGTAATTGTAGCCACCCAATCCACCACTAAAAGGCGCACTGTGAAATGAATATCGTCCGGCTTGCTTCTGCGTCAATGTCAGCATGGCCACTTTAAAAGCGTTGTTGCTTTTTAAATAAGTACTCACAAACGCATTGGCCTGACGTCCGGCGTTGGGTCCGTCAAATGTAATCAGGGTGTCTTGAACCGTGACGATGTTATCTGTTGGCAGAGGGGAAAGCCTGAATCGAACAAAAGAGTCATCGTCATTAAATTGTGTTTCAGAAAGTGTCTCGACCAGGGGTATATCTCTGCTGCTGGTATTTTGCGCCTCTATGGCTGCTTCAAAGCGCGCCTGTTCTGTGTTTCGGACCTCATCAGAGACTTTGATTTCTGATTCATCATCGCTGAGTTCGTTGTCTGAGTTATTTTTAAGCATTCTAAAGTATGCCCCAACCGTGAGATAGCCCAACTCATTTTTAATCAGCGAAGCAAGTGCTTCATTAGCGTTTAAGTCTTGTTCTGTAAAGCTGTCAGCAGACACCTCTTTCCACTCATCAACGGCAGCACTGTTACTGGCAAGCTGTCGTGCGCCCAGCGGGTTTGGTGCGCTCTGCGACGGACGAAGGTTAGACAGCGAGAGCGGCTGGTTAGAAAGGTCAGAACGATGACGCAAGAATCGCGTACTGGAATCGAGCACTTTCGAGGTTTGAGCTGTATGACCGTGTGTGAGATTGCCGATACTTAGTCGCTGGCGCGAAATAGATTGCTCAAATT
>JAYPBG010000489.1:0-2409 GCA_038124075.1 Gammaproteobacteria bacterium | reverse complement strand
GTACGACCGATTCGGTGTACATAGGACTCCGGATCATAAGGAAGATCAAAGTTGATCACATGCGAGATGCGCTGCACATCGATACCACGTGCAGCCACATCGGTCGCAATCACGATATCGATCTTACTTTTGCGCAGTCGGTCAATGGTCATTTCACGCTGCTTCTGATCCATATCCCCATTGAGCCCGGCACTGGCGTAGCCACGCGCCTCCAACTTCTGCGCCAAGTCCAGAGTCGCTAACTTTGTGCGCACAAAAATAATCACACCATCAAAGTCCTCAACCTCCAGGAGGCGCGTGAGCGCTTCCAACTTCTGCTGAGCATTGATCACAAGAAAAAGCTGCTCGATACGCTCAACCGTAGCCGTCTTAGCAGCAATCTTAATCTCAACCGCATCGGTCAAGTGATCCTTCGCAATACTCTTAATGGCTTTTGGCATGGTGGCACTGAAAAGTGCCACCTGCTTATCTTCTGGCGTATGGTCCAATATCCACTGCACATCATCAATAAAGCCCATGCGCAGCATCTCATCCGCCTCATCCAAGACCACCGTCGTCAGCTCATCCAAGACCAAACTGCGGCGGCGAATATGGTCCATCACACGACCCGGCGTACCCACCACCACATGAACACCCCGCTTAAGCTGCCGCAGCTGCCCACGCATATCTTGCCCCCCGTAGATGGGCAGCACATGGAAATTATCGATATAAGTCGCGTATTTCTGGAAAGCCTCACTGACCTGAATCGCCAGTTCACGCGTAGGGACGAGGACCAATGCCTGAGGGCTGGCCGCACGGCTTTTCAAATTAGAGATAATCGGTAACGCGAAAGCCGCCGTTTTACCGGTACCTGTCTGCGCCAACCCTAAAAGATCCCGGCCCTCGAGCAGCGGCGGAATACTTTCAGCCTGAATGGGCGACGGCACTTCATACCCAATTTCTGAAAGGAGTTTAGAGATTGAAGGTTTTAAACCAAGATCATTAAATTGTACGGTATTTTCTTCGGAAACGTCTGAGGAGATATCTGATGACATAATATAGTTAGCCTAGTAGTAATTTATCCGGTTCATTGTTGATATAACTTAACGAGACATGAGGACATGTTTGAAAGCGACCTTTCACCATACAACTCTCAACCCGTTCTCACACAGCGCTTCACAGCTCACCAGAACACCAAGAATATATATAGTATGTCTACACTTAAAATGAACAACTATTATACAACCGCTTTGGAGCAGCGGCTAGGAAAATCTAAATAAAAAAAGAGCTTAAACAGACACCCTCTGTACAGACTTGCGCCCAAATGATTTGATCAAGCGATTTGATCAAGCGATTTGATCAGCGCCCCCATCTCCGCCTCTGTCCCGATGGAGATGCGGATAAACTCTTCAATGCGCGCCATTTTAAAGTGCCGAACAATGATATTGACCTGTCTTAACCTTTTAGTCAACTCCTGTGCTGGTATATGTTTAGGCTTAACAAACAAAAAATTAGCCGCTGAAGGCAGCACCTCAAAGCCGCGCACCTGCAGCGCGTGTGCAAGGTCGGTTCGGCTGGTCATAATTTTTTTACAGCAGGTTTGAAAGTAAGCCTCATCTTCAAGCGCAGCCACAGCACCCGCACTGGCCAAACGGTCGATAGGGTAACTATTGAAACTGTTCTTGACGCGCTCCAACGCATCAATCAGTGCACGGTCCCCTAGCGCAAACCCCACTCGCAAACCCGCCAAGCTGCGAGATTTAGAAAAGGTCTGCACAACCAGCAGATTGGGGTACTTATCCACCAGAGCAGCCGCTGACACACCCCCAAAGTCAATATACGCCTCATCCATCACCACAACAGAGCTTGGGTTGTATTTCAACTGCTGTTGCAGTAGGCGTTCAATCGCCTCCAAAGGGAGCAACAACCCAGTCGGTGCATTGGGGTTTGGAAAGATAATCCCACCGTTTGGCTGCGCATAGGCCTCAACATCGATCTCAAAGCGCTCAGTCAGCGCCACCGTTTTATATTCAATACCGTAGAGCTGACTGTAAACAGGGTAAAAACTGTACGTAATATCAGGAAATAAAATAGGCTGCGGCTTCTTCAATAACGCGGCAAAGAGATGAGCAAGCACCTCATCTGAACCATTACCAATAAACACCTGATCGGGGGAGAGATGATAATAGTCACTGATGCTTGCTTTTAACTGTTCAGAATGAGGATCTGGATAGAGACGCAGCCGCTCACCTCGTTCAGCCCCGATCGCTTTAAGCGCTGCTGGTGAGGGTGGATAGGGGTTTTCATTGGTGTTGAGCTTAATCAAAGGTGTCTCACCCGAAAGCGATTTCGGCTGTTCACCCGGTGTATACGGGGTTAGCTCAGCAACAATCTGACTCCAAAATGGACTGCTCATAGTCATCATCAAAC
>JAYPBG010000488.1:0-2413 GCA_038124075.1 Gammaproteobacteria bacterium | reverse complement strand
CAATAGAACAAATAACAACCTAATAGGCTGCTATTTCGCGCCAGCGACTACTTAGACAAGCATTACCCAGGTGAACTCTCAGGAGAAGAGAGCAACCTTGAACTGCTCAAAGGCACCCACATCTATGAGCAGGCCGTAGCCCGTAAAGCAGCACTGGAGGGAGCACGCCCCCTAACACCGGCTACAACGTTTGATATTCTGAAATGGGCAACCTGGGGGGTACTCTCATCCTCTTCAGACACCCTACCCAACACCACGCGGACTGAAAAAACGGGCACGTTCTTTACAAGCACGCTACCCATTGCTGGCGGGATTGCTCTATCTATACATGCTGCCAGTCAAAATGAGTTCGTTAACAGCAGCTTTGAAACGCTGGCCAACGGGGTCTGTCACTGTGGTAGCGCGATGGCGAGTATATTAGGCCCGATTGGAGGGGCAGCAATAGTCTATGCGGGCGCACAAGTCATCAGATTCAAAGCCTCTAAAATTCTCGGCCTTAGCACACCCAGACCAGACCCACTCAATACACTCCCAACCCACAGGGCCCATGATAACGCCAATAATAGCCCTGATGTTCAAAATCAGAGTGACTGGAACGCCTTAATAGGGTTCAACAACGCTGACGATTGTGACCCTGCACCTTTCACTGTTGACGCATGGCGTAACGCTGTAGGAGGAGAAGCCGCAGCCGGCCTCCATCGCCACTGGAATCAAAGCTTTGAACACTTCAACAGCCAAGACCCCGCACTTAATCATGTAAAAGAGCAACTGAACCGCGCTGCAAACAGTGACCGTGACAGCAACGAAGCCCTGACTGCGAATACTATACAGTCCGTCATCCAACAAACCCAAGAGAGTTGTTTCGATAAAGCCGTAGAGACCCTTAAAGCCACTGGACTTAGGGCCTGCGAAAAAGCAACATTAATAAAAGCGGTGATACGTGCGGCCGAACACAGAAACATTCGAAATATCTCCAGCTTTATTGCTCGAGCAGAGCGTGAAAATCGACACGTCAATGCCAGCGAAAAAGAGATGATCAAGCTCTGGATGCAGCAGCTGATCCACCTCTACCAAGGTTACAATGAACTTGAGGGCGTGCAAGATGGCCTTGATCGCGATTCGCTGAACATATTTTTGAATACCCTTGAATGCAACGATAACTCGATTACCGCCCTGTTAGAGCCGTTTAAGCAAGCCCATTCCGATAGCGATGAAGCTCATGCTCAAGATGATGCAAACCAACCCGTACTCGACCCAAACCTCGAGAGAGAACGTGCACCTGAATGGAAAAGCCGCTTTCACAACGTCATCAAACCGGCTGCAGACAATTTTGGGTATGAGATCGAACACGCCGATCGAATTCCACAAACAGGGCGTACGATTATCAATTTAAACCATGGAATGTTTACATTTGATATGGGCTTTCTTATCGATCAAATCCGAGAAAGCCGTCAACGCGATGTTCGAATGACCGTCGATAGAATGTTAAATCATATACCTCTTGCAGGGAGCATTCTCAACTTAAACGGATTTCATGAAGGGGCTCCCAGCTCATTTTTAGGTTTTCTTGCAAAAGATAAAGCGCTCGGGGTAGCACCGGGTGGGATGAATGAAGCACTAAACCACGAACGCAACAAGTTATTACAAGGCACCTACCAATTGGATGATGGAAGCATTCATCAAGCACCGATAGGGCATATACGCTATCAACTGCTCAGCGGTGCACCCTCGAACATCGCTTACTCACCCCGCGCTGATGATATCGTGCACGCATCCGATAACATCTTTACGCGTTTAGGCAAAAAAATACGCCTTCCAATTGGGGCGCTCAATATCATGTTTGGGGTGAACAATGTCAAAATGAGCACCTATGTCAGCAAAGCGATACCGGCCGCCATCATGCCAGAAAGCCATATATCAGTGGCGTCCAAATCGATGAAACTGGCTATCAACAGACAGAACAGCGTGACCATTGCTCGGGCCAACGCCATCATTAACGGCACCGACAAAACCATGCCATTCAAATTAGTACAAAACAACAGAACGCAATAACCCATCAAACCAGAGAAACCGAGAGAGAAAAGGTGAGCGCTGCGGCGCTCTCCTGAGTTTTAAAGCAATGCAAATAAGTTCGAACACCCACCAAACAACTCCCACGTATAACACTGAAGCGCATCCTAAGCAGCAGCACTCACACCTTAACCACTCGCGCCTTAACCAACAACCCAAAGATGATATGAGAGCAGTTTCCTCTTTATCCTCCGCTATAGAGCCGCCTTTAGAGGAGAACCCTAGGAAAAATATACGCTCAAAAGAGTATGAAAACATTTACCAAATGCCACAAGACAGCTTCTCAGCCAGGGTATGACCTAAATTTGATGTTATTTTGTTGGTGATTTTCGAGTATAATGCC
>JAYPBG010000487.1:0-2416 GCA_038124075.1 Gammaproteobacteria bacterium | reverse complement strand
ACTGAGGTATTTTAAGCTGATCCCTGAGTCATCCTGCTGGGTAATCGAAGTATGGCGAAACCAGTGCGTAGAGGCGCGTTTAAGCTTCTTGGCTCGAATAGGGTCATCCGGCATCCACTGCTCAGCTGCACCGATGACGACGGATTTTACAATCCGGTATACCGTTGAGCTGGTGACCGCAGAGGTGCCCTTAATGCTGCGCAGTAACGGTGAGTGATAATTTTCATCGGGTAACGCTTCAAGCCCCAGAAAACGCCGATAGCGCATCAATGCGTCGAGCATTTCATCGGAGACAGGTACCTTAGCCTTTTTGGACCCTTTGCCGATCACAAACCACCACCAACGACCCCGGTGTTCACGAAAGCTGTTCATCGTATGGCTGGAGACTTCACTGACCCTTGGTGCCAGAAGATACAGCAAGTGGAATAGAAAGCGGATACGCTCATAGGTGTTGAGCTCTTGCTGCGTGTTTTGAGGTAGATTGGTGATGTAATCTTTTAGATACTGCCAACTCTCCTGATCAAGGAAGCGCTCCACGGCTACCTTGCGGCCTTCATCGTTGATCCGGCGGTTGCGCCGTCGGATCAACGAGAGAGGGTTTCCCATGAGGTAACCCGCATCGACCAAATAGGAAAAGAGCGCATTGACGGCAATTAATGCCTGTTTCTGGCTGTTAGGGCTGAGCCCCTTCTCGAACGGATACCAGCGATCCGAATCACGAGGCGCTCGTGGACCGCACCAATAACGTGAGGGTTGAGGATCGGCTAGAAATGCCTGGTACGTGACAAAGTCGGTTCGAGACAGTTCAGCCAGAGACTTGTTGAGGTGCTTGATCGACCAAAGCAGTAGCCGTTCAACCTCTTTGCGGTAGTAGCGGAACGTGTTGGGTGAGTCACTGAATTCGGACAGCCAAGATTTAATGGCGTCAAAATCATTATCGGCATCGATATGACAGACGCTCTGCTTGTTACGGTTCGGACCGTCGCTGCAAAAACTGCCCGCAATAGGCTGCAGTAACTCAATAGGCAATGGCTTATGATCGAGATGGGGTACCGTAATTGGGTGCATGCCCTTTCCTTTGAACGCATATTGCTCATCTGATTATTTATCAGGCTTCTAGTGCTCCTGTTGAGCGAAGTTTAGTGAACTATAGCAAAATCATATCTGATTATGGGCATAATCATGCATTTTTATGAAAATTAATCAAATATGTAAGGTTAACCATACACATTTAACTGTTCCATATGCCATACTCAATCCTGACTCAGACAAGGAGATCTAAAAATGAGCAGAAAAATAGCCACACCTGCCGCTGTATTCGCGGCATGCGAGGCCTTAGAAGAAGCAGGAAAACCTTGGAACCGCGATGATGTACGCCACGCCGTTGGCGGTGGTGGATACAGTGTGATCGATCCACTTATCCAAGCCTGGAGGAAAATAAATCCAATCAAGGCCATTGCACCGACCACCCCTACTGACCTCTTACATGTCCTTGCAGAGTCAATAGAGTCACATCTATCACAATACATCAACGATGTTGAACAGCGTGACAACGAACGATTAAAAGCGTTTGAGAACAGCGCTTTGAGCTTATCGGAAAGAATTAATGAGCTCGAGCTTAAAATTGAGCAGCAAGAGATTCAACTGGATGCTGCTGAGTCTGAAAAACTCCAACTACAATCTAAAAATGGCGAATACGCTGAAAAAATCGCTGAAGTTACTCAGGCTAATGCCAAGCGCCTTGCGGAGTGTGATGAGCTAAGGGGCAGCATTCAAAGATTAGAGGCACAATTTGAGGAGGCGAAATCTAACCATATGCTAGAATTATCCAAGCAGACTGATCAGCACCATGATCAGATAAGCTCGATGAAAAGTGACTATCAGCAACAGCTTGCTCTTCAGAAGAATGATCTGATGCAAAGTAATGAGCAATCAGAAAATCGATTGATGCGCCTCATCGAGCAAGAGCGCTCATCCTCAAAACAACAGCTTGCAGAGCTGCAAAAACGCTTAGATGAAGCTAATCAACAAGGTACCAAGCTGTCTGAAAAAAATACGGCACTCATAGTAGATGTAAAGCGAACAGAAACTGAAATTCACATACTCAAAAAGACGTTAGAGAGCAAAGAAAACAGTAGGGAAATAGATGAATTAACAGCTACTCTCAAAGCATTAACGAAAAAAATTAGCGATCTAGAGAGCGTGGAAAACTGAAGAGAACGAGCAATAGCCACCATTTTACAGTGCATAGTAGGGGGGAATAGGTATGACCAAGGCAGAGCAAGAGCTACTTGAGACCGGAACAGTGATCTTATTTAGAGTATTGGATACATCAGTAAAGGCTTGTGCCGACAGAGAAGAAGCGTATGCAACAGCAACACTGATGATGTTAGATGAGGATGAAGATAAGGGGTAC
>JAYPBG010000486.1:0-2423 GCA_038124075.1 Gammaproteobacteria bacterium | reverse complement strand
GGGCACTACCGATCGAAGAGATTTCCTTCATCCCAACTAATGTTGCCGCCCAATTAGCAGTGTCGTTGTTCATGTGTATGCTCTGCATTATCGGGGGGTACTCACTGAGCACCCGAATATCGGTTGCCTACCAAGACAGTGAGAGTAGTGCCGCGTTTCTAACTAGTGAACGAAGCCCACAGACTACAGCAATTTTAGCGATCACCCTCCTACTAGCGGGCGTTTTTTACGCTCTAATATTTAAGGATGCTGAGGCCGCTTACCCAAGAGCATTATTAGTCATACTAATAAACATTGCGTGTATTTACGTAGGTACGAGGCTCACTTCTTATTTGCCAGTTTGGATAGCCGTTGTTCGTGCATCCCTGTGGACTCTTTCCTCAGGTTGCCTACGAGCGTCTCAGGCCCTGATCTTTTTGGGAACGTTAATATTTGAATCCATGCAATCTTTGATTGCGCTGCTGGCCAAGCCTGCTCAGACACTTTTTGAAAGGAAGAGAAACAATGCTCTCTAACGGATATAGGCCGGTCATTCACTTCGCACGCCTGCTAGCGGCTATTATTGTAAGTGCGGGCGTTGCGGAATCAGCGGCCGACGACTACGTGTCCAACGTAATCGTCGCAACGGATTTCAGCAGTTCCTATTACACCCCCGAAACATTCCCCAATATCGAAAATAACTATCGCGAACTCAGTAGAGCCATGACAGCACGGACGTCGGGCTTACGCGGTCCTACGTTATTCCAGGTAATTCCAATTGACGAATTGAGCCAAGCAAAACGACCTTTGTGCGAATTCACGCTGCAAGAACGTGCGCTTATCCGGAAGGATGAGGAATGCGAACAGCGTCGGGATTGTTCTGATAATCCAAGGGATCTCAAGAACTACATTGAAAAAATATGCTCCAAAACTGTGATAGACCGAGGTGAAGGCGGGGCTACAGATATCGAGGGCGCATTAAGCCTCGCCGGGCAACTTGCGAGCAGCCAGAAAGCTGATAATCGATACCTAATTATATTTTCAGATATGGAAGAGTACCGACAGGAGAGCGTAATCAGTACCCCGCCGGATCTAAGCGGGTTTCAGGTGCTGGTGGTATGTGGCGGCTTATTTGAAACTTCCGGTTTTTGTATGAGCAAGGAGGCCGCCTGGTCAAGTAAATTGAAGGAGTATGGGGCGACCTCCGTGGAATTTGTGATTGAGTCAAGTCGATGGAGCACCCTGGCGCGGGACTTATTTGAATGACAAGCGAATCTAAAGATAATTATGATCGCCCAGAAATAAGCCTTAGCGACGCAGAGCCAACGATCACAGAGCAGCCGTCGAGAGGCTCCAGTATTTTTGAAGGTGCTGCCTCGGTACTCAATGATGCCCCTGAGACACATCCTCGAGCGGTTCAAAAAAGTCTTAAGCTATCGTTTTTGGTAACGCTGATTGTTGGCTCCTGCTGTATTTATGCCTTCAGAAATGCAGGGATTTGGAATATTGGACTTTGCCTCTCTGTAATGGGGGTTTATTGGTGGTATGCGCATAAGCGAACTACCACGAATGTGGCTAAGTCAGTTTTCGCGGATAGTTTTTACTATCTTGGTTTTCTTTTCACTTTCGTTGCGTTGATCGTAACGATGATCGGTCTAGATACAGAAACTGGGAACTTCAATGCTAAAGCAATCATTGGACAGATTGGACCAGCTTTAGCCACTACCGTAGTGGGGATGGCGGTAAGAATTTACATCACTCAGTTTGACGCCATAACGTCAGAACCAGAGACGGAAATCTTCTCAGGATTAGGCGAACTATCAAGTAACTTAAGCTCCGCTATCACCGCTCTTCAATCTATGATTAGCGAGCATGTAAATGCATCTGAGAAACAACAGCTCGCAAATCTCAAACTAACTGAAAAATTTTCGTCTCAGATTGAAAATCTGGATTTTGGGCCCGCAGTTACAGCGCTGAAAGGCTTCAGCTCAGAGATCAACACATTGAAAACTCAGGTCGATCTCCTGAACAAAGCCACTGCACAAACAGAAATCAGTGTTGCCGAGATGACCAGTGCCAGTTACCGAACTACAACAGAACTCAACAAGGCTAATCAAGAGTTCTCGCGGTTTCGGGATATTGGTAAGAACTTCGATGAAGCAAAAGAGTCTCTTGCCTTGGTTACAGATAGCGCAAATGACCTAAAGAAGAGCATCGATAGCACCGCAGAAATTAATATCCTCAAGGTCGTGGCGAATCTCGACGCGAGAGCCAGCCACATCGATGAGAACCTAAACAAAACTGACAATCAAATATCTAGATTGCGTGAATCCGCGGGCGATGCGAATGAGGCGCTCTCACTTTCCCTAACGAAGCTCGCCGATGCCTCAGTGGCTGTAACGGGTATTACTGATCAAATGACCCAGCTGATGAGCCTCTCCGAT
>JAYPBG010000485.1:286-2441 GCA_038124075.1 Gammaproteobacteria bacterium | reverse complement strand
GGGCGCGCCTGAAGATTGGACTCTATCGCAAGTATTTGCGGATAGGCACTTGGCTCAACCACCTGCCAATGGTGAATGGCAATCTCCTTTCTCAAAGCAGGTGCAACGTCCGAAGCATCATCAAAGTTCAACCCGATATGGGCGGGTATTTGGTTTACCGTTGCTGGTTGGCTGGATAATTCGCAGTAACGGAGAAAGGCGTCGTGGCTTGGAAAAAGAATAACACCAAAGCTCTCTCCACTCTGACCTATAACAGATAGAACACTCTCTTGTATTCCTAGCTGATCAATCGTCACACTGAAAATAAACTGATCTAACGGCACAACCTCCCAAGGTTTCGCCAAATACAGTTTAGCCGCTGATTGAAAAAACGAATCCATCAATTCAGCTGAGACACCTCCAGTCAAATAGCTTTCTTCTCTTTCGGGAGGGGGCATCTCGCTTTCCATTCTCTCAAGTACGGAATCGACTTCTGGGGTTTGACCCACAAAGACTTCAATTTCCGGGAAGTGTTTCTGAATGATCTGTGACAGATCATCAGAGTTGACGCGTAAACGGGTGGGTTGAGAGCGGCCTTGAATGGCTTCACTTAGCGCACCTACAGCTTGAGAGAGTACCTCCTCTTCAACACCCATAGCATGGCCAACAATGAAATGCTGGTCGTCAAGTAAAATGAGCATCCCCGGTCGAACCGGATCTCCCTCTATTTGAACATAGTGGGGAAAAGTAACAAGCCCACCTACCCATTCAACAACTTTGGATGCTCTTTTATTACGCGCTTTTGTTGAGCCTTTTTTTCGATCTTTCAATTGATGCGCCATCAATGTCTCCTGTGGGTAAATTTTGACCTATGATTTGAGGTCTCTACTCTATTTTATACCGATTCTGGTTCCTGTAAGACCTGCTGTATCAAAACAGATGCGATTTGTGTGCAGTAGTTTGGTGTTGCTATGGTCTATTATTGATCAGCTCTATACCATGCCGATCATGATGTAACTCGTATGGGGAAGTACGATGAAAACAAGACGCATTACCATTTTAACCTCTGATGAAATTAAAGCACTCTATTCGCAACCGATACTCTCGAAAGCAAGGCGAGCTGATGTGTTCTCTTTTGAGGCTCGGACACTTGAACAGGTAACCGCTAAGGCACTGGATTTCAAATCCCAACTCTATTTGATTCTGCTGGTTGGGTACTATAGAACAAAGTGGGTAGTGCCCGATGTCACGCTCCGCCAGGCTAAGGAGGATGTACAGTACCTCTGCAGTCGTTACTTTCCCCACCGAAAGCCGGTCTATACTCGTATACCCAGCAGTACCTGTGCTCGCTTACACAACAAAGCGATGGCTATCGTCAACGTACAGCGTTTTGAGAGCAAGCACCAAAAGAGGCTGGTAAATAAGTTGAAGGATGTCGTGACGATCAGCGCTGACCCTCGGTACCTATTTGATGAAAGTTTGGCTTTTTTAACTCAAATTCGCGTTACCCTGCCTGGATACACCCAGTTGCAGGACTCTATTTCAAGTGTATTAGCATCTGAGCAAAAGAGGTTGACGAATACCCTTGCCTCTTATATGAAGCCAGCCACTGTTCAAGCATTAACAGGGCTCTTGAATGAAGATGGAGGACTGAATCAGTTGGCCGAGCATAACGGGGCTAAAGATTTTGGGCAGACTCAAATTGAGCGTGAGCTGAAGATTCACTCAACCATACAACCCCTCTATGATGATTTGAAAGCACTGCTGAAGAGGCTTAATGTCTCTCTGGGCAATATGGAATATTATGCCTCCATGGTGCGCCATCAATCACTCTCTTCAACAACGTGCCAATCTCTACAGAAGTTACCTCCGCCAACGAGCATGAAAGCTGGTTTCTATTCGATTTGTTCTATAATAACAGCAGTGAAATCAAGCCTAAGTCGATGACCTGCGATCAGCATGGAACGAACGGTGTGAACTTTGCCATACTCGATCTCTTTGGCCAGAATTTTGCGCCTCGATACGCTAAGTTTAAAAATATTTTTCTCGATACATTCGACATCGGGTACACAGATCGAGGCATCACGCTTGCGCTCAAAAAACCGATCAACACAGCTTTAATTAGGTCAGAATGGGAGGAAATTCAACGGATCATTTGCTCGCTAAGTCGTAAAAC
>JAYPBG010000485.1:0-276 GCA_038124075.1 Gammaproteobacteria bacterium | reverse complement strand
CCACGAAACAGAGCACTATCATTAAAAAGCTAAACCGCAATAAAAACAGCTACAGACACTTGCTGCATTGCACGAGTATAATCGATTAATCAAGTCTATCTATTTTCTGGAGTATGCCCATGATGAAAAACTAAGAGAATTCGTTCACACTGCGTTGTGCAGAGGTGAGCGATATCACCAACTACGACGTGCCATTGCTAATATCAGTGGCAACCAATTCAGCAGTGGTTCGGACTCACCGGATTCAGAATCCAGCAGTACCGAGTTTTCAGTTTT
>JAYPBG010000484.1:1165-2442 GCA_038124075.1 Gammaproteobacteria bacterium | reverse complement strand
CTCCTTACCCTTGTTAAAAATCATTGATTTCATAAAATCGTTCATAGATAATACCCACTGCCTCTGTGGACTTAAGTAAGAGGCAAGAAATAATTATGGACAGTAAAAAGGAGTCGTTCCATGGAATCAATATCAGCATTCATATCACACACCACAACAACCCCTCAGCATCTACCTCCTCTAAACAGCCCCCCCTTTTATTCGATAGCCCCAAAAAACAAGTCTGTTAGACTTCAAATGCTGTGTAATAGATGCCAAACATCCATCACATCATCAAGAAGCTTAGTCCGATCAACCATCCTCCCCATGCACCACCCATCAAGACAACAACCAGGAAAACGATCCGCAACGCTAAGCCCTCTCGTGATGCATGCCCATGCAAACAGGGAGCCTTCTGAAACAGACGATGGAAGCACAAAAAATAAAAACCTAATCAATCCCCATGGGCCCAGCGTCCATGCCCCATTTTCACTCTCCAATCAACAGCTATGGCTTCGCAGATCCGTAAAAAATTTTCTCTATTCGCAAGTTAGTCTTGCGCACTCGATTGGCACTTTGAACGGAAAGCGGGATCCTTACATCGACTTTCAAGTCGATGACGAACCACCGTCGCTCTTTGTAAATTATAAACTTCGTCCCGATAAAATGGATGCATTCAAAGCCTCCATTAACCTGCCTGAAGAGGTGGAATTAATGCCCATCGCCTGCACCGACGAGAGCAGTCCCGAATATCAAATTACACTGAACGCCTATCAGGTTTCTGGTATTACCAATGGCCTACGCGCCGAGTGGTCCACCTATATTGATCGCGGCGATGGCAAACCTTCATTTCTAGTGCTCGATGCTCAAACCGATAATTTTTCAATGGACCCAGTGGACATTATTACAACACCAACAACGGTTACCTATACAGATAACACCCTTACAGAGGAGGGTGATCATGAGCTCAAACTTAACATCACTCCAGACAAGCAACACTTTTTCTCTTTCCAATATACGGGTGAGACAACCCATGCCCCCGGCGTTCTTCCCAATCGCCTCTGGATCGCAGCCAATGACTATATCTTTTGGGCCAACGGCATCTGCGATCGCGCCTTCTATGACGGTGCGGTTATGAATACGCCCCTATCAATACTGGATCCATCGAAATGCAAAATCATCTACAATATGGAATTTAGCAAATACACAGAGCCAGAAGCCTCAGAGGTTTTTCTTCTCGGCGCTCCAGCACGCTTTGTCATATCACCGATGTTCAACATCAATGAAGAGCATCGAAT
>JAYPBG010000484.1:0-1155 GCA_038124075.1 Gammaproteobacteria bacterium | reverse complement strand
GGGCCATATTTTCGGCAAAGAAGCGCCTGAATAACCTATATTTTATACACCTATATTTGATAATAAGCTATTGCAGGAGACGATGTGAGCGAGCGCCATTCAAAATCAAAAAAAGAGAGCGACCCTTGGGGTCAAGCAATATATGACTACGTTAATGCAGCCTCACATAAAGAGGCCGTCATCAACGTACTCTCTCCCGACTTTGATGAGGACTCCATTGCGCTCGCCCACCTGTTCCGCGCTTTCCCTGACATGCCCGCCATTGAACAGCAGGCACTGCAGCAGTGTCGAGGCCGAGTACTGGACATCGGCTCCGGTGCTGGCAGTCATACCCTCTATCTGCAGAATCAAGGCATCGATGTCACCTCACTCGACCACTCAGCACTGGCCATAAAAGCTCAGAAAAAAAGAGGCGTACAACAGGCGCTCTGTTATGACATTCATCAATTTGAGCTGACCGAAAAAAAGGGCGAGAGAGCCACGCACCGCTTTGACACACTGCTCATGCTGATGAATGGAATCGGCATTGTTGGGCAGCTTAAAGGACTCTCTGCCTTCCTCGAAAAAGCGAAAACCTGGCTAAACCCGGGCGGCCAATGCCTATTAGACTCAAGCGATATTCACTATCTTTTTGATGATGCACTCGATGAGCACATTGAAACAAACATTGAAACAAACACCCTCTTACACGCTGAAACACATCCGTTAGAGCACCCAAAGTATTACGGCGAACTGACATATCAATTCGCCTACAAAACAGAAACCAGCGCTCCTTTTCCATGGCTGTTCATCGACTACTCACGCCTCCATAAGATCGCTCTTGAGTGCGGATGGCAGTGCGAAAAAGTGTGCGAAGGCGAGCATCACGACTATTTAGCCCGACTCTCGCCACTTTAGAAGCGAAAGAAAAAGAAGCGAAAGAAAAAATAGCTGAACAATAGAAAAACTGAATAAAACTCCTAAAGATTGATCTCATATTTATCTTTTAGCATCTGAATACGCTCTGCATGCTCTTCTAAAAACGTCGACATCTGCTGAACAATTTCAGGATGCTTAATCGTTGAAAGGTGATAAGCACTGCGTGAGTGGGGCAAATCAGGGCTTGGATTCAACTCGTAAGTGCAACAATTCATACAGCTAGCGTAGAAGGCTAAA
>JAYPBG010000483.1:1886-2444 GCA_038124075.1 Gammaproteobacteria bacterium | reverse complement strand
GCCTTCTACGCTAGCTGTATGAATTGTTGCACTTACGAGTTGAATCCAAGAGTTGTTATGTTGGCTGTTATGTTGGCTGCTGTGTGGGTTGGTCGTATTGAGTGCACGCTCACTGCGTTGAATGGCGCTGACCCACGCCTTGTAGTCGATAGGCGTTTGCAATGCATAAAGCTGCTCTAGAACATCTTTTTGTGTTATAACGCCTTCGAGTAGATGCTTAACAACAGTGTCGTATGAGAGCTCGGCTTGCACTCTTTTTACTGTATCACTTTCTGTTTGTTTATCATGAACACGCGCCATTTTGAAAACCCCTGTCTGGGCAGAAGCTTTTTTTAACTGTCCAGACGTGATGCACACGACAGAGGGGATTGTGCGTGAAACATGCACCACCTCATTGGCATGTTTAATCTCCGCCATCTTTGTTTCGACCTCTTTTCTTAGCTGGATTAGATCCTCAACGCTGTTTTCATGTGGATTTTCTAAGCAGCCTTGAGCATCAAGAAGTAGATTATCGGGAAATTTAGAGGAAAAAGCAGGGGAAAAAGTAGGGGAAAAAGC
>JAYPBG010000483.1:1601-1876 GCA_038124075.1 Gammaproteobacteria bacterium | reverse complement strand
GGCCGTAATGTTTAGATTCATACTGTTTCAATAGGCGCTTTGCCTCACCCACTGCTTTGTCAAGCAGGTTATACTGCGTTTGTTTAAATGATGAGACAAAGTAGCTAACATCAAGAATCGTATGATCCTGTAGCGTTATAAACAAATGTGTGTGGTTCGAATGAAACTCTGTTTCAATATCAAAAGCCTTTAAAAGTATCTGCATTATTATCGCTTGATGGCGACACACACCGCGCTTACTTATAAACGAGTGAACAAGGTGCTCATGGGTCTGG
>JAYPBG010000483.1:644-1591 GCA_038124075.1 Gammaproteobacteria bacterium | reverse complement strand
GTCTGGGAGAGCGTTTTAGACACCTTCGGTTTTCGATCGAACGGTTTGTCAATATACGCATTAAAGTAGTGGAACATCTTATACACAACTTCATCCGCATCATTTATATCCCTTATATCAAAAATAGAGGCAAGCTGCTCTCTCTCTTCATCCAAAAGAAACAGACCGGGTAAAGCCCAAGCATCATCCGATGAATGGTTGAGCTTCATATTCTTTTGCTGAATGAGCTCGCGCACAAAATCCAACTCATCTTGCTCGCAAAGAACATGCGGACTTCTTTCTATTTTGAAATTTTTGCCATTTTTGCTATAAAATTTAGGCTGGGTATTTTTGATGGTACCGAGCTTCAACGTTACGTCAGTACAAGCCAATCAGCCGGATCCGACAAACCCTCTCTTTGTTCTTGGGCCGCCACTCTGATCTTCTGCGTATTTGGCAGCGCCATCACTTCGACAGCGCAACCTGATGGTATATCAACGCTGATGAAATCCAGCTCGTTCTCGTCAACTATATAGCGATCTCTACCATGTAAAATGATTTGTGCCTGAGCATTATGCATTAAAAAGTTGCTGTTATGGCCCATCCAAACGGGCTTCGGGTCACTCGCAGCATCTGAAAAGTCACAACTACTCTTTGTACGGGTGCCTCCTCCCACCAACGGCGATGCCCATTCATCCGCATCCTCGACACCACCGGTCGGGGTTGATTCAACGTAATCTATGAGTGTTCTTCCCGAAACGATTTTCCACAGGCCCATATCCTCCTGTCCGTCAAGATAGAGCCCATACGCTCGATAAACGGCTTCATAGATAACGCCACCCTCCTCAACCATATCCTCAGACAACAGCGTTTTTAAAACCTCAGCCTGACGATTGGTTGGTTTTGAAACATTATCTTTGAAATACCCCTTGTGATAACCGTTCAGTCTTACCAGCTGCCCAGTAGAC
>JAYPBG010000483.1:0-634 GCA_038124075.1 Gammaproteobacteria bacterium | reverse complement strand
GATTTCCTTCAGATACATGTATAATTAAACTTTTATCTGGATGATGTCGACGCATCTTTAAGGCTTCATCAACCAGTGATATATCAAAGCCTGCGGTAACATGTTTGTAGAAAACAATATCATAACATAGGGTATTAAGCTGAGTAAAATAGTGCTTTGTGAGCACATCTTTACCAATACCCGCTAACCCTTCCAGTACCAACACTGGGTGTTTATCGTTGAGAAAATTGCTTAAATAGTCGAAGATGGCATTCGCAACGGCTGTTGAGGTATCAAGCTCTGAATTGTGATAGTATTTTTTCAGCTGTTCAAGGAGCGAATCACTTAATGGCACTCTAACATCGACATCAACCTGTGTCTCTTTTTCATCATAATTAATCTTTGAAAGTGCAATTGACTTAACGGGATAGTGTTCTCCACGATATTCGAGATAGGCTTGTCCCTTTATATCAGAAAATACTTTGCTAAACAGTGCCGAGCTGTTCTGACAATTAAGAAGAATAGGCGAATCTTGCAACTGACCTGAAACGTCTAACCTCTATATTTTGTTGCGCACTATTTTGTTTTGCATATTTTTCTTGCGAATAAGATAGAAGTCCAGAAGTTCATCAACATCGATGACACTGTCCATAAG
>JAYPBG010000482.1:0-2444 GCA_038124075.1 Gammaproteobacteria bacterium | reverse complement strand
GTGTTTCTATCTTAATTTTTAAAATCGGTGTCTAGACAATGGGGTCCACTTTACTTTTCGACTCGACCTGAAAATAAGGCTGGGTCCCAACTCAATAATGGGATCGATGTCGGGCATGTCAAATCTCATGTTGTCGGGTTCGCTCTTGACCGGAGGTGTAACAAAACCGCTGATTGAGACGCCGCCTTCATGGTCATAGTTATGGCCGCTGCGCCTGTTAATCGACCAGGTCCAGTGGGCTTGCTCCTCTTTTATGGTTAAGTGCTCACCTTCATATTCGAGATAGGGGAAGGGGAGCGCAAAGAGTGAGCTTTGTGCGCTGCCTACGTAATCGGGCAGGTAAGCCATCCCGAAGCCAAGACCGTAGCGGAGTTTCGCGGCAGGTTTCTCGCTCTTATCTGTGTTTGCCGCCATGGCTGTATCGATCCATTGAAAGAACAGAAGGCTAAGGAGAAGGGGGAAGGTGATTCTGTTTTGATGCATGCTTTCTTGATCCGCTATAATGACTACGTTGAGTGTTGATGTAACAACAGTAACAATCAGCAGTAACAATAGCATTGTTGGTTATGAGCAATATGTCAAAAAAACAGCAGAGTCAGCATGCATCCGATCAGTTAGTCCGAGTGACCGTCATCGGTGCTGTGGTTGATGGACTGCTGGGGCTGCTTAAGGTGGTCGTTGGGCTGGTGGGGCATTCGGCCGCACTGGTAGCGGATGGCATTCACTCCTTTTCTGATCTTATATCAGACACCTTTGTTGTATGGGTAGGGAAGGTAGCCTACTCGCAAGCCGATTCTGAACACCCTTATGGCCATCGTCGTTTTGAAACTTTGGGTTCTATGCTGCTGGGTGCGTCGTTGATTTTGGTGGCGGGCGCCATAGCCTGGGAGGGCGGGCGGCACCTTTGGCAGCAATGGTGGCTTCAGATAGCGCCGCAGCCGGTCTCTGTCTGGGTGCTTTGGGTGGCGCTCCTCTCTGTGATCGCAAAAGAGTGGATCTATCGATTGACCTCTAAGGTGGGGCAGGAGATCGGTTCGTCACTGCTTGAAGCCAATGCATGGCACAGTCGATCCGATGCCATCTCCTCGCTGATGGTGCTGGTTGGGCTTGTGTTGAGCTATATGGGGCTCTTTTGGCTCGATAGGGTGATGGCTATCATTGTAGGGTTTTATATTGCTTACATTGGTTGGACGTTGTTGAACAGCGGTGCGGGTGAGTTGGTGGATACGCGTGGCCTAAGTCAGGCAGAAACGGAGGCGGTTATTGCGCATATTCTATCGATTCCAGGTGTGCTGGGTGTGCATGATTTTCGCTCTCGTCGAATGGGGGGGGAGGTGTTGATTGATACGCATGTGGAGGTCTCGAAAACCATCTCCGTTTCAGAGGGGCACCAGCTGGGAGAGTTGGCGGTTGAGCGAATCTGTCATCACTACCCGGCTGTGCGGGAAGCGACGCTGCATATCGACCCTCAAGGTATTCATACGCTCAATGCGGTATGGCCGACACGTGAGGAGGTGGTGGCGCAGTTATTAGCGGTGCCTATAGAAGAAGAGATGTCTTTGCGCTGTTTTCTGAATCCTGAGCGACTTGAGCTGCACTATGCTCCAGAGGGGGTCACCGTTGAGTGTTACTATTCAATGAGCGCCTTGGTTGAGAAAATGGGGCAGGCATCGATCGTGTGGGAGGCGCTTAAAAAGAGGGAGCAAGGGTGGTGTAGAGCAGTAAGGCAGTGCCAATGGCCTTGGTTACTGGATATTAAAGTATTCTATTTTTAATCTGTTTTAACTCTCTGTATTGTGTGCCTATTGCGAAGAACCACTAACTTCTAAGAACCACTATGGATGTGAACCGGTGGTCCATAGACCGTTTTAAGGACGAGCAGTGTCGAGGGGTTACCCGTAGGGTTGGGGTTGAGTTGCACTTCAAGCCTGTTTTCTGTATGGGTGACGTCTGTCGATACCATCATTTCAAATACGTCTATGTCATGTGCGTTCTCACTTAAGCCGATGTTTTGCTCCGTCTTATTATGAGCGTTATGCGTGTGGTTTTGAGTCACTAAACCGTTTAAACCATCGATTATTGTAAGAGACATGCTTGGCTGTTCCCTGTGCTTGTCAATGGGCTATAGTAGAGTCGTGTTTGTTAGTAGCGCCTATATAGTATAGGGCTATTCTTTTTCATTCTACAGAGTTTCTAAGTCAAACTGAAGTAGAGTTTTTTAGAGCGTCCATATATGTCCTTGTCCGCTCCTCTTTACCTGTGTACTGACCCGCGTGTTATCCTATCAATCATTGCGAGCCTGATTGATATAGATATATCTTTATGATCATTACGATTCGCTATTATGAGTGCTGTTTCTCTATCAACGCTAGTCTGATGGAGATCTATCCCCTCTACTCGTAGTAAGGCATCCACTATATCTGCATGACCATGACGCGCCGCGA
>JAYPBG010000481.1:1422-2445 GCA_038124075.1 Gammaproteobacteria bacterium | reverse complement strand
GAGTAATCTCTTTGACCTCTCCACTTTCTGTTTTAATGGTTCCTTTTGCGGTGATTGCTGCTAGTGGGGGTTGTATTGTTGCAGTTGGTGCAGTTCTATAGTTGTAACCACGGTCTTGAATTACAACTTGATCCACGGAACCATTGGTAATAGTCACATATCCCTTTGCTGTTCTATGTGGAATTGGTCCTTGAATTGCTATGGATGGTAGTGGTGCGGTTGTATATCCAGACCCAGGTTTTGTTACAGTAATATCAACGATAGTTTCTGCTCTAGTTCCAACACCCACAGTTGCAGTTGCCTTAGCAGTTACATCAGTATCATATGTGTATATCTTTCTATTGATTGAACCACCAATAAAGAATAAAGTCTCAAATGGGTTAGTAAATACGTCCAATGGAGTGGAGTCACCACTGGCATTTTGAACGTTGAGAGCACCAAGAAGCGTCAATGAACTGAGATCCCAGGCAGTGCCTAGTGTGATCACAAACGTTGAGTTATTATCTGTACCACTAACATACATTCTAGTTCCATCATCTTTAAATGAGAATCCGCGAATAGATGATTCGGTTGGTTGGCAGATGATGGATATATTTGATGTTTGTACTGGGAGTGGGAAGATTGATGTGATGTCCCAATTTACGGTGCATTGATACTTTTTAATAGTATCGGGATCTTGAGTATCGAGAACATACATATGCTCTCCATTATCCTGGAATCTAACTCCTGCCAAAGCGGGGAAGCTAACATTACCTGCTAATGTTGCTGTAAGGATGTCCCATGGGGTGCTAAGATCATATTGTGCAATTTTATTGCCTGAATTAGTCAAACCAGTAACATACATTCTTGTACCATCTGGTTTGAACTCAACACCAGTAGCATATGTGAAGTTAAGACCACCAGTATTCAAAGTTAGTACATTTACTTGAGATGCAGTGTTTGGATCAAAACCACTACTCATCTCATATTGTTCAATGGTTCCTTGAGTGTAAGAATTTGCACCATGTGCAGTGTAATAGTAAG
>JAYPBG010000481.1:0-1412 GCA_038124075.1 Gammaproteobacteria bacterium | reverse complement strand
CTTCAAAACCACCATCAACAGTGACACTACCATTATTGACGAATACTGCGCTCTCAATGATGTTAGGTGGAGGTGGGAATGTTATTGTTGGGGTAAATGTATATCCGTCCCCTGCAGATGTAATTCCAACGCTTTGAATTGTCCCACCAGCACCAATAGTTGCCTCAAGAACTGCTGTTACTGTTGGTGGGGGATCACTGAACTCTAGTAGTGGTTGATATGTATATCCAGTTCCAGCATCAATGATTGTTATTGAACCAACTTCTCTTTCATCTGGTGGAACATTCAGAGCAACGTCTAGGGTTGCAAGTCTTGGGTTTGGTGGTGGGGCAAATGATACCTCACCAATATCTGTATACCCAGTTCCTGGATTTGTTATGGTTACGGTTTTTACTACACCTAAAACTGGATCATATGTTCCTGTTGCCTCAGCAAAGACTCCTGGAACTTCAGAAGGAAGGATTATATTGGGATCTAATTCAATCTCATATTCTGGAGCATTGAAAAATCCTTCATTTACTTCTACTCCCCCTTCAACGATTACAAATCCATTTCTTGATTTGGATTCTATAGTTTCATAGTGATGAACACCATTATATAATGTATTATAGTCTCCATATTTTTCTAGAAGGTGTTTATCAAAGGCATATTGCGTCTTTGGCCATTCTTCATATACATTATGGACATTATTTGATAGTAGAACCACCCAATCTAATGATGAATCTCCATACACCTTCTCTGCAACCTGATCAGGTCTCTCATCACCTACAACGGTGTACTTGTTAAAGTAACTTACATTTTGGAAGATATCGTCTCTTATTCTTGCACGCTTGAACAGGTTCTTTGTGACTGTGTAGTCATTCAAAGAATTATTCTCAAGATCTCTTGAGATATATGCAATACTTGGAACGTGAGTGAAGTAATTTGCCATTTATCAGTATCCGATTGGGTGATTTGCGCCGTCGCCCTCGTTGTAATCTTTGGCGTATACGGGAATAAGTTCCATGAATTGCAGTTGCAAATCATATGAGAACATTGCACCGTCGTCATAAGACATATACGTTCCGTCAGGCGTATAATTTACAGTACATGACTGTAAAGCACAGTCCTTAATAAGATTTATACCAGTGTGTTGTTGACCTTTATTGAAGTACTCAATTCTAAAAATATTTGGTGCTTTTAAGAATAGATTGGCATCACTAGTCTTTGGTGCCATGTGAAATTTGAAGAACTTGATGATAGCCTTTACAGTTTGTGCTTCATTTTTACTTCTTGGGGTCATCTTGAAGTTGAATGAGAATGCTCTCAACTGTGGACCTTGGAACAGAAGTTCTGTGTTTGGATTAAAGATTGCTCTTTCAGTTCTTCCAATGATGTTAGAACCAACTGCTTGACCAGCTATTCCAACTTGT
>JAYPBG010000480.1:0-2447 GCA_038124075.1 Gammaproteobacteria bacterium | reverse complement strand
ATTATAATGGAGCAACTAAACTATAAATTAATTAACTATTAAGTTACTTACAACAAGTTTATTTTATGAAACAAATTTGGAAACATTGGGCTCGAGCATTAGGTGAGAAAATAGGTGAGGACAATAAAAGTGCCGATCAAGTAGCATTATGGAGGACATTTATAGTACTACAAGCTATCATTACTAACTTATTTATTGTAATAAACATACTCAAATCATGGTTATCATAATGCAAGACACTTTAAATTATATTTTTAAAACCGATGCTTCTAAATTGGAGCATATTATGGGGAATGGGTATGATAGGAAATGGGTGAGTGGGAATGATTTATATTATGTGATTCAGGATACAACGATGGAGAATAATACGACGGGGAAGAACGTTGCCGTTTGTAAACCAACAACGTTCAAAATAATTAAACAATAGATACATGTCTAAAACGAGTGCAAAACAACGGTACGAGCAGTTAATGGAGTGGATACCTACATTGAAAAATAAACGTAGGAATACACGTAAACCAAAGCGTCAATCACGAATGGACTATATGGCTAACAAGCGAGGTTAGGTAGTTAACCTTGGTAGTTGCCTGGAATAACCTATTGGTTAGAGGTCGACACTAATGGGTTAGTGTTCGACACGACTTGGCTCAAGAGATACAATACTACACAATATAAGTTAATTAAGTACATTTGTGTAGGGCTGCTCTACACTAGGTTAGATAACTACACTTGAACATATGGCTAACCATAGTTAAATATGTCCAATAGGTTAGGTAAGTACATTATTGTGTAGGGAGGTACACTAGTGTGTGTCAAATGGGTAGGGTAGTACATGAGTTGAGATGGAGTGGGTGTTAACCCCTTTATTCATCGCCTCCACGCCTTTCACTAAAACAAAAGTATATATTATGAACCGCAAGTGTTCACGCCTTTTCGCGCGAGGGGGTTGGATACCTGGGGATCCGTTCGTATATTTACAACGTAAATAAAGGTTATGAGTACATATAAAAGATTTAATCGACATGAAGTGTTTAATGCTGATGATAGATCATTAGTACTGGATATAATAAAAGAGGTTGAGCCATTCGGTAAAGAAGCCAATTGTTTATTCGGTTTATTTGATGGATATTATTATGATGATTTGATGTGGTCAATTGTTGAAACAGATGTATCACCAGACATGAAATATAATTTAGCTAAGTTGTTAAATAAGGTACAATTACACATCGATAAAGCGACAAAATAACACATCGCGATAAGCGCGATATTTCCTTTATTTTTATTTACACAAGTATTGGGGCCTGCCATATGGTGGGCCCCATACCTATGTACATATGGGGTTGCCGTGTGGGCGTACGCCATATATATGTTCATAATACCATCGTAATTAGTATCCATATAGCGTGGATATGTAAGTGAAAGGGTGTAGGTGTATTTATAGCTCGAACACGTATCTACATCCTCGATTGTATATACTTATATTTAAGGACAACGAACCCCCCATAAGGGGGGTTGTTTTCCCGTTTAAGCGATTTTATAAAAAATAGTAAAATGGCAACCTTCTTTCTTTAGAAGAACTTTCGCCTCCGGGTTTGTATATACTTATTCGGTTAAGTCATAAATTGCTTTAATTTCACTAGCAGCTAATACACGTGAGTGGATTGATACATCATCAATATAACCTCTAAAGGCATGACCATCACCATCACCACCTTCTTTACCAATGGTAAGGAGTTGACCTAATGGTAATTCAGCACGTGCACCTTGCCAGATATCTTGCTCTAGGTTTCCATTACGATACAATCTATAATAACCACCTTTACTAACAGTAAATGTTAATAAATCCCAATATTGACCATTTGTATGGGAAAGTGTTTGAGCAAATCCTCCATATGATTCATGTCTATATTTTAGGTAAATATAATTTGTGGTTAATGGGTACTCCATTGAAAAATTACCCTTATTATCTGTTCTACCCGATTTAATATCAATTGGACGAGGCGTACTATATCCTGTACCATCCTTCTTCACCCACAATGTTATACTGAATCCATCCTCTATCACCGATGTATCTACATCAAGGACTTCAACAAACGAATCATTTATTGTATCCGAATTGCTAAAATATAAGGCCGAGCTTTCATTTCCAAATCGATCCTCAACAGCTTCTACATTATAACCTTTTCCATGAAAATTATTTCCAGAAAAATCATCAGTAACTCCACCGGTGAAAGGGTAATATGCAATTAATCCGTCGGTGAACCCGTCAGGAGCATTAAATGTATAGTCGATTGGGTTACCTTCAACTCCAATCCCTTCGGTAGTGGTTTCACCTTCACCAATTGTGCCGGTATCTGAACCTAAATTACAACCATCACATGATAGATTAATGGTATCTACTGTGTTGTAGATCTTCATGTCTTCCATTTCGTTGTAAACTGTGTATT
>JAYPBG010000479.1:0-2448 GCA_038124075.1 Gammaproteobacteria bacterium | reverse complement strand
AACACAAGAAGGCGGCGTGAATTTGAGCAATCTATTTCGCGCCAGCGACTACCTACACCGAATCCTCCATGACCGTCACTTTAACCGGTTTAGTGATTGGCGATAACACCTATGCATTAACCATGGTCGGTGATGGCTTAGATCTCAGTTCAGCCGCCAGCGCAGTGTACCAAATCAGCAGCGCGACGGTCACCCATGGTGAAGCACAAGTGCTCAGTGTTGCCAGCACGTCCAAGATGTCCGGCATCTTAAGCGACGGTGAGGGCCTTACCGCAACGATTGACTTAAAGGATGCAACCATTGATGTCACTGACACCTATACGTTCTCGGGTGACATTGCGCTCACACAGACCTATCGCGACACTGACGGCACCCTCTTTAGTGAGCGTGTTCTCAGCAACGTCGATTTGGATGGGTATATGGTCAATAATAACCCATCCAGCAGCTATGATGGTGATAAAGTCCTGTTTGCTTTGAGCTATCAAATCGATACCGATGCCCTCGACCCCACCAATGTGCCCACAGACGATGATCAAGACGGCGGCGTTGAGAGCAGCACCAACTTCTACAAGATTGACAGCTTTAACCTAACCCTTGAAGGCCCTGTCTCTTATCTGAAGCGTACTGCGGCGAATGACCGTGAGAGTACCGATGTGCCTACAAACCCAGAGAGTAAGAGCTCTGAAACCCTGCGTATTCAGGGCGCTTTTGAGCGTTTAGCTCCAGCCACCGTACGCAGCTTTGATCTCAACTTCACCTTAGTGGATGCAAACGGTGGAGTGACCCGTCTGGTGGGTACCGTGGATAATGGCAGCGATGTAGACACCTACAGCTTCTCAAACGCCTCTGACGACGGCGCCACGCTGACACTCACCTACGATGAAACCGCAACGAGCGGTGCCGGGTTTGGTGGTAATGTTACGGTTGATGGAAACCAGACCGCCACGATCAGCACAAACGGCGTCATCACCATTACAACAGACGGCACACCTTTCAGCTTCCAGCTGGCCGCAATCAATTGATCAGGGTCGGTCATACTGGAAGCAATATGTATGACCGCATCTCTTTGATTTAGATTGATTTAGATTGATGTAATGTATGTTCTGTAGTTTAAACCTTGAGGGCGGCATCCACCGCCCTCTTCTCTATCAAAATAAAATGATTCACGCTCTAACCAACCATGTAAAAGCACACCGTTTTACGGGGGTTAATATTTTTAGCCAACACATCAGCACCCACAACCACATCAACGACAAAACCAACAACAGAGCCACCTCTCTATTACGCCTCCTATTCCAACGCCTATGGATCATACCATTCATGTTACACATAACCTCATCACAGGCCTTGGCTCAAGAAGATATTCAACCACGTACAGAAGGTTTTTACAGCCTATGGAATGAGCACTATCTCTGCTCAACGAGCAGCGGTGCCTATACCGCCATTAACAGCGACAGCTTCTCTGAAGTCATGTCGATCGATGCCATTGCCGACCACTTTCGAGGCCCCTTAGAGCCCGGTCATATTGCGTTTACTCACAACAGCAGTGAAGCGGGCCTACGCTTTCGAGGTTGGCGGTTCTCTCGGGTGCTACGATACGACTACCTTCTTAAATTCTCAGAAGATACCGCTCACCTTAACTATCAATTAGAGCATGGGGGCAGCGCATCTTTAGACCTTGATTACCGATACGAGATCTACTTAAAAGCCGATCACCTGCGCTCACGCGGTTACACCGTAGGTAAAACATTTAAGCTCCCTATGAAACGCCACGCACTGCTCGATATAGAGCTCTCATGGCTGGAGTCCAGACAGTTTTATGATGGATATGCTGAAGGCACCTTTGAACGCGGCGATCTAACAGAGGACTTTTTAGAGACCGCATCAGAGCGCCTCGACCTAGAAGCCATAGAAAATATCGACAGCTTTTCCGACCTGGTCTCTGAAGGCGAAGCACTTCAAGTCACCGCCACTGAAGTGCGTGACTTGATTGAAAGCAGCGATCTCTGGCTTGAGACAGATTACGCCTACTATAAACCTGGGTTACGAGAAGATGAGATGGATTCCCTCGAAGATGTCCATCAACTCAATGCCCACGGTAAGGGCTACACACTCTCTCTACAGCTCTATCTCCCGATCACACCACGCTGGCATATTCAGGTCGGTGCCAGAGATCTTTGGTCAAAGATCAAGTGGCGCGACAGCGGTATGACCGAAGGCAGCATCCACGTAACGGATGCGGGCGTCGATGCCATGGACATCATCGATCAATTTATTCAACAAGATATCATCAACCGCTTCAGCGGCCAGGACTTCTCCCCACTCAACCCCAACAACCCAGATGACCCAGAAGCCGTCATTCCTGAACTGACCCAACAGATTGAGATAGATAACAGCGACATCACTGATCAAAAAGGCAGCTATACCCAAACATTACCCACTCAATAC
>JAYPBG010000478.1:0-2454 GCA_038124075.1 Gammaproteobacteria bacterium | reverse complement strand
AGTGCTGCTGATCCCCGTCATGAATGACGGGGTTTTGCGCTGCAGTTTTTATATTACTTTGATAAACCTATAAACCGCCGTTGAACCACCGAAAAAATCGTTCACGCGCCTTCTCACCGGTGCGCAGAAGAGTAGCACTCCAAAAAAATAAACGCAAATGAGAATGATTTGTATTTACATAATCATTTAAATCTGATTTACTTGCCACCACTGAACAACACCTTGCTCTAAACAACACCTTTATAGAACATTCATGCACACGCATCAAAAGGAGAGACTGATGAAACACCGATCTTCTGCACAACTTCTATCCGCTGTGCTCGCCGCTGCACTGAGCACCACGCTGCTTTCAGGCTGCGGCAGCGATTCAGATAACAACACCAACAACAACGCCAACACCACCACCCCCCCAGAAAACGATAACCGCAGCAGCTTCGTCATCGATGACCTCACCGTTCCAACAACCTACACATTCCCCAGCCTCTATCTGTCAGACACCAGCAGTGTCAGCTACACCGGTCAGACCATGCGACACCTGCTGATTGCTGACATGATTACAGAGATTAAACGCTTATCTGACAGAAACGATCTGAACACCGATGAGATCGAAGCCCTGCTCAACTTCTATTTTAATTTCGACAGCAGCGCCAACGGTGCCGTACACCATCAATTCACCCTCGAAGGTGAGAGCGTCACACCCGGCCCCACCTATGGCGATGTCAGCTCAAATAAGAACTTATCCGAAAAAGTAGCCGGCGAGGACCCCATACAACTGCCTGCGGATGCCTTCTTTGGATGGGATTTGGGCGCCCAGGATGCAAAACCGATTGATCTGGTCAATCACTTCATTGAGCAGATCGCCCAACTGGCCTCAAACAGAAACGCATCCATTGCACTGGATAACGGCACCACCGCCGACATTGACCTCCCATATGTCTCAGAACTGGGTCAAGATTACCGCCAGCTGATACAGAAATTCCTCTTAGGTGCCATCGCCTACTCCCAAGGCACGGCCGACTATCTCAAAACCGATTTCAGTCAGAACAATGCAAACGCGCCTGACGACACACGGGCTTTTTCAACCGCACAACATAAGTGGGATGAAGCCTTCGGCTATTTTGGCGCTGCACGGGACTACAGCGAGTACAGCGACGACGAGATCGCAGGCAAAGGGGGACGCCCCGAATACAGTAACGGATACTACGACAGCAACGGCGATGGTTTGATCGACCTACACGCCGAGATCAATCAGGGGCACGCCGTCAACTGTGCAAAACGAGATCGCGGCACAGCCGATCTTACTCAACCCACCGACTTCACCCAAACCGCCTTTACGGCTTTCCTAAATGGACGTGCGATTTTAAACAGCACCACAGAGGAACTCTCAGAAGAGGCGCTGGCCGCACTGCAAGCAGAAGCCCTCACCGCTTCGCAGACCTGGGAGAAGTGCATCGCCGCCACTGTGATCCACTACATCAACGACACCGTTGCCGATATGGATGACTTTGGTGAAGCCGGCTACAACGACCTGTCTGCGTTCAAGAATCACGCAAAACATTGGAGCGAAATGAAAGGCTTTGCCTTAGGCCTGCAATTTAACCCAGATTCACCGTTCCTTGCAGACAGCACCGCCCTTAACGCATTGAAAACTGTGCTCAGCCTGATGGGAGACGCCCCCGTACTGCCCAACGGCACGCAAAACGGTTCGTCTTTTGAAGGTGGCGTAGCTCAGTATCGTGCTGATCTGATTGCGGCACGCGACATCCTCGAATCCACCTATAACTTCGACAGCGAGCACGTTTCACAATGGTAGATCACACACGCATATCCATTTCAAAGTATCTCTCAACACAGAATGGGCCAACACAGAACGGGTCAACACCTCGCCTGTTGACCATCACCCTGGCCGCTGCCCTGGCGCTGCCAGGGTGCATGGTCGATGACTCGACTGATAACACGCACGCGCGCACATCAGGCTCAACAGAAGAGAGCTCAACAGACTCAGCCGCTTATACAAGAACATTGAGCGCTGTGGTCAACAACCTCGCCCTGCCCACCTACGCTCAGCTCGATGACCAAGCGGCTCAAAGCACTCAAAGCATTCAAGCCTATTGTGAAAGCATGGATACCGCCCATGAATCAGAGCACCGCGCTCAAGCGCAGCAGGCATGGCGCACACTCAACAGCACCTGGCAAAAAAGTCTGGCCATCAGCTTTGGGCCCGCTTCAGCCAATGCGAACACGCTGCGCAACCGAATCTACTCTTGGCCGGACGCGGTCAACCACTGCACCACCGACCAATACGTTATTTTTCACGCAGAAGACCCCACTGAAACCGCCTCAGTCAACGCCCTGCCGAAACAAGCAAAAGGGTTAGACAGCCTAGAATATCTTCTATTCAGCGACACACTTCAACACCGTTGCAGCGTCCAAATTGAGGCCACTCAACACTGG